>JANOZI010000991.1:0-11095 GCA_031429375.1 Acidobacteriota bacterium
AGCCCACAACGGTCGTGAAGTTTCCGCCCAATTCGAGTATCTCCTACGACGTGGCGCCGGACGGGCGCTTGCTGTTCCACGCCCTGGCGTCGACCGTCGGCAACAGCGAAGAGGCGCGGTCTCGGATCGTGGTCGTGCACCACTGGTTCGACGAGCTGACGGCGCGCGTCCCGACGGCGCCTCGACAGGATTGACCATAATTCTGGTCATTGTTAGAATGGCTGGGTGTCAAAGACCCTGCCGATCTCCGAGGTGAAAGCACGCCTTCCCGAACTCGTGACGGGTGTGTCCGAACGAGAGGAAGAGATCGTGGTGACCAGGAACGGCCGGCCGGCGGCCATGCTGGTGAACTACGACGAGTATCGGCGCCAGCGCGACACGCTCGACATTCTCAGCGACCCCGACATGATGAAACAGATTCGCGAGAGTCGCCGGTTCTACGCGAAGAACACCAAGGGGCTGTCGTTCGAGGACGTCTTCGGCGAACCGCGCGTGCCTGTGAAGAAGCGCGCGCGGTAGATGGCGCCGTTCCAGCTCGACATCCCTCCGCATGTGGCGGAGGTGTTGCGTCGTCTCCCGCCGGACGTCAAACGACCGGTCAAGGCCGCGCTCCGTGCTATCGGCGCGGACCCTTCAATCGGCGCGATGCTGCAGCGCGAGCTGAAGGGCCTCTGGCGGTTTCGCGTCAGGCGATTCCGGATTGTGTATGCCGTCGATCGATCACGCCGGATCATTCGTGTGATGGCGGTCGCCCATCGCCGCCATATCTATGACGACCTGGCGCAAATCGTTCGGAAGACGTAGAGGCGTCGAACAAGAAAACGGGCGGCGCGGAGTGTGTCTCCGGCCGCCCGTGGATCGTGCAGGCGGGTCTGAAGACCCGCCTCTACCTCACTGCTGCGAGCTCGTCGGCTTGCCTTTGGCGGCGATCGCCTTGTTGATCGCGTCCACGGTGTACGCCGCGCGGAACTCGACGATCTGCTTGGCGAGCGCGAGGTTCTTCGCCTTGTCGGCCACCGACACGCCATTGATCGTGGACTTACCCGCCTTGACGCGCGCGTCGTAACGGACCGAGTTGGGATCCGTGATGAACAAAATGAGCGTAATGATCGGGTCGTCGTGCAGGTTGTCGGACTTGCCGTCGACGATGCCGTGCTCGGTCATGTGCTTGGCCACGACCGAGTAGGTGTAGTACTCGGGAATGTGCAGCGCGAGCGCCTTGCCGCCCCACTTGGCGGTCAGCTTCTCGGCCACGGCTTTCTGGCCTTCCTGGTTTCCGCCGCTGTCGCCGATGAAGATGATGTTCTTGAAGCCGTGCGCCTGCAGGCTCTCGGCGGCGTCGTTCAGCACCGCGCGGAAGGTGTCTTCTTTCATCGACATCGTGCCGGGCGAAACCATGTGGCTGGTCTTGGGTTCGATGTCGCCCTCGGGCACCAGCTTGATCGTCGGCGCGCAGAGCGCGTTGCCCAGCTTGCGCGCGATGGCATTGCAGTTGGCGGCCAGCACGAAATTGTGCTTGCCGAGCGCGAGCCACGGACCGTTCGGCTCGATGCCGCCGGTCGGGATGATGATGGTGGTCTTGCCCGCCTTCATCGCATCGCGCACGTCCATCCACGTCATGTCTTCGATCCACACCGTGTCGGGCGGGGTCAACGGGTTCGGCGTGTCGATGCAGTTATACGGGTTCTCGGCGCACTGACCGCCCCCGATGGACCGCGGATCCGGAGCGGGGCGCTGACGCTGCTGGCCGGCCGGCGCACCCGCCGCGCCGGGCTGCTGCGCTGATACATAGAGACCACCCAGGGCGACGATGCTGATGGCAACAAGCGCGATCTTTTTCATAGGTCCTCGGCGTCGGAAAACTTTGAACTGAAACTGAAACTGAAACTCAAAACTAAAACTTCAAACTTTCAACTTTCAACTTACTGGTTACCCTTAATCCTAAACGTCCCGTCTTCCATGCGTTCGCGATACTTGCCGTGGCAGCCGCCGCACGTGGCGCCGAGCGGCGTGACCGACGTCTTGGCGGCGTCGAAGTTGGCGTTGGCGACGTTCATCAGGATCGAATCGGCGTGACGCTTGCCGTCGGCGGCCAACTTCATCGCCTCTTCGTTGCCCTTCGCCTTCCAGAACGCTTCGATCTCAGTGAACGAGGTCTTCAGAATCGTCGCCTGTTCCTTGGTGAGGTCCACCGACGACCCGTCGAGCGCCTTGCGGAGCGCAGCCTGTGCCGGCGGCAGCTTCGTCATGATCTTCTGCAGCGTGAGGTCGTCGGCCGACATCGGCGGAATCGGCTTCTTGGCGATGTCGATGCCCGCGGTGTTGATCACGGCGGTGGCGAGCACGACCGGCTTGCCCTTGAACTTCGCCTGGTCTTCCGGCGACAGATCGATCTTGTAGTCTTTCAGCTTGGTGGCGATCTCGGCCGGATCGAACTTGATCAACTGGCCGATCACCGTCACGTAGCCGTTGGGCTCCGCCGACTTCTGCAGGTTCGGCGCGAGCACGAGCACGTCCTTGCCGGTGGCCTTGGTCTTGTCCTGATCGACCGAGAACGAGGTCTTCGACAAATTGGCTTCGACCGCGCCGGTCATGGTGACGTATTCGCCGACGTAGAGGTCGGGATTGGCGGCAACCGAGCTGGCGGCGACCGGCACGAGCGGCTTGGGCGGCGTGTTGGCGGCGGGAGGCGGCGCTTGTCCGCCCTGCCCGGAGGTGTGCGCCGTAAAGGCGGTGACGAAAGCGGCAAGCGCGAGGGCTGCCACGGTCATGGTGGATGTCGTGGAACGCTGCATTGTGTTGTAACTCCTGATGGCGCACCCGGCCGGACGAGCGCGTCCAGGCACGGGTCTCGAACCGTCACATTGTAGCGCAGTGGGATGGTGACCGAGGTGCGCGCCCGAGGTCGTCAAACCGCCCGTGATTGCTGAGGTCGGCGGGCTCGTCTCCAGTTGTAACGATCGATCCCAGCCCCAAGCCCCCAAGCCCTCGATGATGTACCCTCCGAGAAGTTGGAAGTCAGAAGTGAAAAGTCGGAAGTGAGATATTCATGAAGCTCAGGTGTTTCCTTCTCACTTCATACTTCTCACTTCTAACTTTCGGGTTCCTGTTCGCCCAAGGCAACTTCCCGAAACCGACCGGCCGGGTCAGCGACTTCGCCGGCATCCTGGACGCCTCGGTGGAGGCGGAGATCGATCAGCAGCTGGCCGATCTCGAGCGCAGGACCTCGTCTGAAGTGGCAGTGGCCGTCGTGACCTCGCTCGACGGCATGGCGGTCGAGGACTATGCGAACCGGATGTTCAAGGCGTGGGGCGTCGGGCAGTCCACGCAGGACAACGGCGTGCTGATCGTGGTGGCGCCGAACGAGCGTGAAATGCGAATCGAGGTTGGCTACGGCCTCGAGGGCGTGCTGCCGGACGGCCTGGCCGGACAAATCATCCGCGAGCAGTTCCTGCCGCGGTTTCGCGACAACGACTATCCGGGGGGCATTCGCGACGGCATCCGCCGGGTCGTCGAGGTGGTCGAGCGCCACCAGGTGTTGACGCCGGAAGAACTGGCGCGCTTCAACGAGTCGTCTTCGAACCAGGCGCCGCCGTGGGTGATCATCCCGTTCCTCGGGTTGTTCGTGGCGCTCGGCTTTTTCATGATCGGCGCGGGCATTCGCAGCAAGACCGGGTTCCCACTGCTGTTCGGCGGCGCGTTCGGCGGCATGCCGCTGCTGCTGTCGCTGGGATTCGCCTTCACGGTGGCGCTGTACACGCTGTTTCCGTTGGCCGTGGCGATGGCGGCGTGGGGCTATCACATGGGCGCGCGCGCATCGGTGCGCGACGCGTTCCGGACCAGGCGCAAGGGCAAAGGCGGAGATGATGGCGGCTGGATGATGGGCGGCGGCTCGAGCGGGTCCGGCTCGAGTTCCGGCTCCAGTTCCAGCAGTTCCGGCTCGTCGAGCAGTTTCGGCGGCGGTTCGTCGGGCGGCGGCGGGGCCAGTGGTAAGTGGTAATCCGAATCTGTTGATCTCTTGAGCTGGTGATCTCTTGACTCACTACTCATCAGATAGCGCGAGATAGATCGCGAGCGGCGCAATCACGAGAACGGCGCCGGCCGCGAGCGCGATCAGCAGCGTCGTCTGCAGCGGGCCGGCCATCGCCGCCGCCGCTTCGCTCGTGAGCAGCGTGGCGCCGACGGTCTTCACCGTGTTCACACCACTGGCGATCGACGGCCACGCGATGCCGGCCACGGCCAGCACGACCCCGATCACCAGCGCGCCCGTGATGCCGTGCAGCCACGTCATCGGCTGCGTGGCGGCGTGCGAAGCTTCGAGCCGGGCACGAACGGCGGCCCGCCACCACACTTGTCCCGCGACCGGCACCGGGGCCTCGCGCCTGTCGTGTTCGCCGGCCTCGCGAATCACGACCGCGACCGCTGCGACCTCGCCACAGATCTCGCACTGCGAGGCGTGCGCGACCAGCGCTTCGTCGCACCGATCGGGCCACATGCCCATCAGCACCGCGCTGACCACTTCGGACTCACACACGCATTCGGTAATCACGACCGTCCTCCAGGGTTCTTCAGCAACGCGGCCAGCCGATGCCGGGCGCGGAACAGCATCGACTTGAGGCTGGCGGTCTTGACGCCGAGCGACGCCGCAATCTCTTCGTGCGACCAGCCTTGCGCGTACGCGAGCCACAGCATGCTGCGCTCGCGCGGCTTCAGCTGATCGAGCGCGCGTGACAGATCGATGCGCTGCGCGGCGTGCTCCGCCGTGTGGGGCTCCGCCCGCGTGGCGGCCGTGGCTTCGACCGCGGCCGTCGCCGGCACCTCGAACAGCGGCCGGCGGCGGTGGTCGTGCACCAGGTTGGTGGCAATGCGGAACAAGTAATGGCGGCGGTGATCGTCGCTCTCGAACGCCGCGTTCGACCGCAGGAACCGGTAGTAGGTTTCCTGCAGCAGGTCGTCGGCCAGCCGATCGTCGCCCGTCATCCGCGCGAGATACACCCGGACCGGCCGTGCCGTCAGCTCGTAGAAGACCCGGAAGGCCTCTTCGGTCATCAGGAACGTCCGTTCGGCTTCGTCGAAAGCGCCGAGGCGTTCCATGTCGGTCAGCGCGAGATCACGCATGGTCGGTGCTCGCGGCGGGGCTTGGTCGCTGCGGGAACAGCCCGAGCCGGTTCGAGACGAGATACGCCATCACCGACGAAATCATAAACCCGGCGCCCAGCGCGAGAATGATGACGCCCACCACCGTGAACGCCTGCCGCGCTTCTTCGGTGACCGATTGCGCGGCCAGGCGGAAGCCGATCCCCACCGTCGCGAGCACGATGCCCGCCATCATCGACCAGATGATCGGTCCCACTGGCGCGCCTCCGAGGCGGGGTGATTCGGCCTCCTGCGGCGGTGCCGACTCGAGGAAGCGCCTCCCGGCCGGGCTCTGGATGTAGGCCAGCAACTCCTCGTTGGTCGTCATGCGGTCCATCAACTTGGTGTGGACCTCCGACTGCACCTTGGACTGCCGCAGCCAGCGGCGATGTTGAATGACCGCCCGCACCAGCCACACCACGACGCTGATGAACGCACAGACCCCGAGGAACCCTGCCATGCCGCCGAGCAACACCCCGAGCGCTTCGATCTCGGGCGACATCGGTTGCCGTCGCTCGTAATACTCGTAGCCGCCGAAATAAAACGACGGGTTGCGGCTGATTTCGGGATGCGCCTGCAGAAACCCGGCGAGCTGCGGATAGGGCGCGATGTAATCGGCCCGGCTCATAAGGCTGGGATCGCGCCTCAGTACCTCCCCAACGGTGGGCGGATACTGGCGCAGCACGTCCTGTAACTGATCGCGGACCGTATTGGCGTCGGTTTGCACCTGGTACACGGGCGGAATGACGGCGGCTGGCACCTGGGCCGGGGCAGGTGCCGCTGGGGGAGTGGCGGGCTGCGCGGAGGGCCTGGCCTGCCCCAGCATGGTCAGGGCGGCGAAGCCCGCGGCGAAAACCTGTTGTTTCATACCCCCAAATACGGATCCCGGCCGGAAAGGTTAGCGCCGCCTTCGCACCTGGACCGCCCCCGCGCTACGTCGCGGCCGTCGGATTTGCTAGGCTGAACGGATGCCCGAACGCCGCCGCCATGTTTCGATGATTCGGTCCTACACGTGGGCCGACGTGCTGACGATCGGCAACGCGTCGTGCGGCACCATCGCGATCTTCCTCTGCCTCGATTACCTGGCGACCGATAACCGGCGCTTCCTGTGGGCGGCATTCATTCTGCTGCCGTCGGCGCTCGTCTGCGACGTGCTCGACGGCTACGTTGCGCGCTTGAACAAGAAACGGCAGTCGGTGCTCGGCGCCGATCTCGATTCGCTGGCGGACGTGATCTCGTTTGGCGTCGCGCCGGCGGTACTGGGCTTCACACTCGGCCTGCGCGGCGGGTGGGACATGGCCATCCTGACCTACTTCGTGGTGTGTGGCGTCAGCCGTCTCGCGCGCTTCAACGTCACGTCGGCGGAACTCGCCGACGAAGCGACCGGCAAGGTCAAATACTTCGAAGGCACGCCGATCCCGACGAGCATCGTGATCGTGCTGTTACTCGGCGTCGCGCAGTGGCTCGGGCGCGTCGACGACAGCCTCTGGTTCGGCGTGTATCACATCGGTCCCGCGCTGTTGCACCCGCTCACGTTGATTTACGGTGCCAGCGGCAGCGCGATGATCAGCGCCACGCTGAGAATCCCCAAGCTGTAGCCCACTCCGCACGAGGTAGTTCGGCGTGCTGGAAGCTCATCGTTAGTTGAGAGTGTCAATTGAGAGCGCTTGCTGCGTAGCGCACGGCTCATCATTTGGCTTGGGCTCCAGGGGCTGAAGCGTTAGAATAAAGGTTCCCCAAGTTGCCAGTACTTCTCTACTGTCATCCGACTCGTCTACCCGTCTTCAGTTACCTAGGTTGCGAATGACCAATCACACTTGGGATCCGAAGTCTCCGCCGCTCGAAGTCCGACAAACGCTGACGGAGTTATTGAACACGGCTGTGGTGCTGGCCCGGGCCGACATGGGCAAGATCCACCTCTTCGATGCCGCCCAGCGCGCGTTGAAGATCGTGGCTCATCACGGTTTTACCGATGAGCTGGTGGATTACTTTCGCGGCGTCGACAGCGAGGACGAATCGGTGTGCAGCCGCGCACTCGTCTCGAAGACGCGCGTCGTCATTGACGACGTCAGCATCGACCCGTTTTATGCGCGTCATGTCGATGCGGTCAGGAAGGTCGGCTTCAGCGCGGTGCAATGCACGCCCCTGGTGAACGAGGACGGGGAAGTCGTCGGCGCGCTCGTGACCCACTACAAGAAGCCCCACCACCTGTCGCCCGAAGAAGTTGACGCACTCGATCAGGTCGCCCGGCACGTGGCCGTGCAACTCGAACGCCTCATGCAATAAAGACACCTGACGAGAACACGGAGCTCCGTGTCCTCGGAACGTTTTTAATGTCATTGCCGGATGACGCCCATATCGGGGCCGTGAGCCTTACCGTTCGCGATCTGCAGCGATCGATCGCGTTCTATCGCGATGTGCTCGGGTTCCGCGTCAGCAAGGACAACGCCACCGAAGCCGCGCTCTCTGCCGATGGCGTGGCGACGTTGATCGAGCTGCACGAACGCCACGACGCGGTGCTGCGGCCGCGGCGGTCAACCGGCCTGTTCCACTTCGCCATTCTCATGCCCAGTCGCGCGGCTCTTGGCCACTCGCTGCGGCGTCTCATGGCACAAGACTGGCCGCTGACCGGTGTCGCGGATCATGCGGTGAGCGAGGCTTTGTACCTCAACGATCCGGACGGTCTCGGGATCGAACTCTACCGCGATCGGCCGCGTGAGAACTGGAAGCTGGTCAACGGACAGATCGCCATGACCACGGATCCGCTGGATCTGCAAAGCGTGGCGAACGAGCCCGGGGCCGCGCGGCCCTGGACGGGGCTCGACACCCGCACTGTGATCGGCCATGTGCACCTGCATGTCGCGTCGCTGGTCGACGCCGAGCGCCTGTACTGCGGTGTCGTCGGCTTCGAGCCGATGGTCCGCACCTATCCCGGCGCGCTGTTTGTCGCGGCGGGGGGGTACCATCATCACCTCGGGCTGAATACCTGGATCGGCGAGGGCGCGCCGCCGCCGCCGGAGCACGCGGTCGGCCTGCGCTGGTTCAGCGTCCGCGCCGCGTCGCTGGACGCTGGAGAAGTGATCGACGAAGCGAGCCGCGTCGTCGTGTCATTGGCCGCAGACTGAATGCGCCGCAGATCAGACAGCGCGCCTGCGGCGCATTTGATCTAGTCTTGCCCAATCGTGCCTGACATCCGGTGGATCACCCGCGTCGTGCTCCTGCTCGCGCTCGCCGTGCCGGCGCCGGCGCAAGACACCGACCGCGAGATCGAGCGGGTGGCCAACGAAGGGTGGCGGGCGGCCCGGGCGCTTGCGCCCATCGGCGCGCCGCGCGATCGGCTGGGGCCGGTGAATCAATCGCTCCAGAGGCTCGACACGCTCATTGCCAACGTTTCGGCGCGCTACGCCGACGCGGCAATTCGCGCCGCGATCGCGGCCGCACAGGAAGAACGGGAAGAGATGGCGGTGTTTCTCGAACACGCGCGCGCCCTGTCGGTCCAGATGGCGCTGATCGGGGCGCCGGCGCGCTGGCCGCTGCCGATCGACGAGCTCGAGGGCGAGTTGTGGTTCGAGGTCGACCGGTTCACCGAGGCGCGCGACGCCTACCAACGGGCGATCAAGACCACCGCCAGCCCACGGGCCTGGCTCGGCCTCGCGCGCGCCAACGCACGGCTCAACGACGGCCTTGCGGCGTGCGCCGCGTACAAAGCGACGCCCCAGGCCGCCGTCAGCGAATGGGAAAAAACTGAGATCGCGGTGTATTTGCTGCGGTGCCAACACTGAAGCCGGAAGTTCTCGAGGAGTTGGCGAAGCACGGGTTGGTGCCGAAGCCTGACACCTCGCCGGCTCTGCTGCGCGAACAGATCAACGACCTGTATCGGTTCGAAATCCGCGGCTTGCGCGACCGCTGCCGCGCGGGGGAATTCACGACCCGCGAGCTGCCGGCGCACGTCGTCGAGCTCCGCAAGCGCTACATGCTCTTGTCGATCCCCACCGATCGATGGTTCGTGGATTCCTAGCCCGGACTATTCCTGAAGGCCCCGAATAGTCCGCCCTCCGGGCTTCGGCTCAGGCCCAATTCCCGGGCCTTCGCTCAGGACTAGCCCGGGCGACGTTGAATCATGCGGGCTAACGGGTACTCACAATGCCTCACACGGAATCACGGAAGCACTGAAGATCTCTTTTCGCGGGAAAAAAGCGTTTCGTGTTTCTGTGTTTCCGTGGTTCTGTGTGGTGCATTTCACATGGTCGGCTCAGGCAACTGTCCGGGCAGCAGCACGCCGCCGCCAAAGCTCATCCGGACCGGCGTCGGGCCGCCCTTCGTCACCTTCACTGCGCAATACTTGAACTCGGGAATCTTGCCGAAGGGGTCGAGCACCGGATTGGTCAGCAGGTTGGCCGCGGCCTCGTAAAAGCAGAACGGCACGAACACCGTACCTCGCGGCGTGCCGTCGTCCGCTCGCGCGTAGAGTGAGATCCGGCCCCGCCGCGATTCGATCGTGACAATGCCGCCCGGTGCGATGGCCAGCCCTTCGAGATCGAGCGGATGCACCGACGCCACCGGCTCCGGCTCGATGAAGTCGAGGTTGGCCGCCCGGCGCGTCATCGACCCGGTGTGCCAGTGTTCCAGTTGCCGCCCGGTGATGAGCACCATCGGATACTCGGCGTCCGGCCGCTCCGCGGCGGAGATCAGGTCGGCCGGCACGAACCTGGCTCGTCCCGTCTTGGTCGGGAAGTCGTCGCAGAACACGACCGGCTGGCCCGGGTCGCCCTCCCGCAGACATGGATAGGTGACAGACGACTCGCGCTCGAGGCGCTGCCACGTGATGCCGGCGATGGAGTCCATACAGGTCCGCATTTCGTTGAAGACCTCGCTCGGGTGCTCGTAGTACCAATCCACACCGACGCGGCGGGCGAGCTCGTTGAGAATCCAGAAGTCGGCGCGCGCGTCACCCGGCGGCTCGATTGCTTTGCGCCCGAGTTGCACCATGCGATCGGTGTTGGTGACAGTGCCGACCTTCTCGGGCCACGCGGTCGCGGCGAGGACGACGTCGGCCAGGTACGCCGTTTCGGTGAGGAAGATGTCCTGCACCACCAGGTGATCGAGCGCGGCGAGCGCTTCGCGCGCGTGATCGACGTCCGGATCGGACATCGCCGGATTCTCACCCATGATGTACATGCCGCGAATCTCGTGCTTCTTCGCGGCGTTCATGATCTCGACCACGGTGAGCCCCGGATCCGGATCGAGCGTGGTGTGCCACAGGGCCTCGAACCGCTGCCGCGCTTCGGGTGTTCCGACCCGTTGGTAATCGGGATAGAACATCGGGATCAGCCCCGAATCCGATGCCCCCTGCACGTTGTTCTGTCCGCGCAGCGGATGCAGCCCCGACCCCGGCTTGCCGATCTGGCCGGTCGAGAGCGCCAGGGCGATCAGGCAGCGGGCGTTGTCGGTGCCATGCACGTGCTGAGAGATCCCCATGCCCCAGAGGATCATCGACGCCTTCGACGTCGCATACAGCCGGGCGACTTCGCGGATCGTCGCCGCATCGACGCCGCAGATTGGCGCCATCCGCTCCGGCGAGAACGTCTTGACGTTTTCTGCGAGCGCCTCGTAGCCGGAGGTCCGGTCGCGAATGAAGGTCTCGTCGACCAGGCCATCTTCGACGATGACGTGCAGCATGGCGTTTAGCAGCGCCACATCGGTGTCGGCCTTGAACTGAAGGTAATGGGTGGCGTGCCGGGCCAGATCGCTGCGCCGGGGGTCGGCGAGGATCAGCTTGACCCCGGCCTTGATGGCGTTCTTCATCCAGGTCGCGGCCACCGGATGATTCACGGTGGGATTCGCGCCTATCACGACGATGACTTCCGCCTGCGCGACGTCGCGTACCTGGTTCGACACGGGGCCGGAGTTGATGCCTTCCATCAGCGCGTCCACGATCGACGCATGGCAGAGGCGCGTG
>JANOZI010000992.1:0-10032 GCA_031429375.1 Acidobacteriota bacterium
GACCGCGGCCAGCGCCACTGACGCGATCACCATGAGCACGGCGCCGACGTACCCCGCCACGGCGAAGGCAGGGAGCACGGCCACCGAAAGGCCCGGCGCATGCACCGAATAGATCTGGCCATCGGCGCCGCGCTGCAGGTAATCGGGCCTGAGCCGTCCGGCAAAATACGAAAGATAATCCCCGCGCGTGTAGTTGTTCTCGATGCGCACGTCACGATCGAGCAGCAGGCTCTGCGTCACCGCGAGATAGTGCGGCTCGTCGCCGCTCGGAATGATGCCGCGCACGGACATGAATGCCGCCAGGGCGCAGACCGCGACCGCCGCCCCAGCCAGCCATCGAGCCCGACGCGGGTCGAGCGCGGCCGCGCGATACGCCGGCCGCCAGTTCACGGGCGTGCCGCCCAGCACACCGGCGGCAATGACGAGCCACACCAGAATCTCGATGGGACCCTGCCAGATCAAAAACGCCGCGGGTATGGCTCCGGGAAAATATGGGAGCCATAGAACGGATGACAGGCTGAGCGGCCAGGCTCTGGCCAACGACAGCCGCGTGGCGAGGGCCGCGACCGCAGAGGTCACGGCCAGAATCGCCAGCAGCCAGAGAGGAGGAAATGCCGCGACGCGTGTGAGGGTCGCGTCGTTGGTAATGGCCTGGGTGCCTAACGACACCCAGGCCGATACGCCGGCCAGCGCGGCAAGCGCCGCCGCCACTAGAAGCGGAGTCGCCCGCCGAAGCCGAACTGCAGCCCGCCGACATCCGTCGGCTGCTCGGTTTGCAGCAACAGCACGGTGGTCTTTGCCAGCGCGTAGCGCACGAACAGACCCGCGCCGAGACGGACCGAGTCGTTCTGCCACACCATGTAGGAGGCGTCAGCGCCGGCGTTGAAGCCTACGGGACTCTTTTTCCGAATCGCCACGGTCGGCGTCACCACGACCTGAGTAAACCCTGAGCCCTGTTCCGCGATCCTGACGTCGCTCACGACAGGCTGCTCCAACCGGAACCAGGACGGACCGCCGAAGAGCAGGACGTCGAATTTGTCGCCGAACGGCAGCATCCAGCCGAGTTGAAGATGCGTAGCCTTCTCCTTACGGAACTGATCCCCAGCCGCGGTGGCGGTAAAGCTTCTGGGCTGGTTGAAGAACACGGGATGCGGTGCCGAGCCCGTGATGGCGACATCCGCAGTGTTTTGTTCCTGGTGGTAGGCCACGCCTACCGACAGGTTCTTCCAGATCCGGAACCCAATGCCGACATCGAGCAGGCTACCCGACGTAAAGTTGCTGCTCGTGGCGACGCTGCCGTTCTCCTCGTAAATGGTCAGCGTCTTGGAATCGTTCAAATCGGACTCGCCCGACTCGACGCCAAATCCTACATTCAGGTAAACGCGATCGTCCCACGCTCGTGTTTGGGCAGCCGCGTCGCGCGACGCGCCTGCGATCAGGCCGGTGACAAGAAAGGTCAGTACAAGTCTTCGCATCGTGATGTTTTCGCTCCGAGATTAGTGGGGCCGTGGGCTGACCCGTTCGAGAGAACTTTAGCATAGCGTGCGCAAGGCGGAGAATTAATGCCAAAAAAGCTAATGGTCGCGCTCGCTTGGCCGATAAACAGGGTATTATGTAGGGCGTTTACCTCCCGGCCCGTCTCCCAGCGCAAGATGCGCAAGGGCCCGAGAGAGGTAAAGGAGATTCCAATTTTGAAGACCAAGTTTTCCGTGCTCGGCTTGTACTCCGTTCTCGTGGTCGCTCTCGCCGGGTGCTCGGCGATGCCGCAACCTCCCACTGCGCCGAGCGCCACTACCGGCGACGGTTTCGCACTGGGACCCGACAATTCGACCCTGAAAGTGACCTCGCCTGCCATCGTCGCCCCGATCGACGGCGTGACAGTGGACTCGCGGACGCCGACCCTGGTGTGGGCCAACTCCAATGGACATTACGGTGACGTTGGTCTCGCTTATACCCTGGAGGTGAGCTCGCCGACTGCCGTCGTCTACACGCGTACCGTGGGCGAGTCGCCCAACACCGGCTCGCATAAGGTCGAGTTGGAGCTCACCCAAGGCGTCGTCTATTCGTGGCGCGTGCGCGCGGCGCTGGGCAACATGCTCGGTCCATGGTCGATCTGGGCGGACTTCAAGGCGACGGCGCCACCGCCCCCGGCACCGACTCCCGGAGGGCCCAACCCTAACGCGTTCCGCACACCAGATCCGCCTTCGGGGCAGCGTCTCCCCTTGCCAGATATGAGGCACATCGTGGTTCAGGTCGCTGCCGCCAACCCCGCCGACCTGCGCAACTCGTGTCAACCCGAGGGTGGCAACTGGACGTTCATGGATAAGCTCGTCGATGCTTTACAGGCCATCGACCTGCGATGGGGCTATAACGGCAAACGCGGCAACTCGAACGATCCATCGAATGACATCGTCGACTTCCACTACGGTGCTGGGCCGAGCGAAGGCAGCACCCAGGTCTACATCATGGACACGATCAACGCGCACTGCACGTCGAACCCGAGCCCAACCTGGATCAACCAGACCGACATCACGATCAGCTCAGGCACCATCGGCCGGTTCATCACCCGCCGCCCCGGTCGTCGATAGTCGTCTCATCGCTTTGCCAGCAGGGGGACAAACCTTCAAGTTTGTTCCCCTGACTCTTGTACAATTAACGCGTGCGTCGGCCTGCCAGCCTCAGCGTCCTTGTCCCTTGCTACAACGAACGAGCCACCATCGAGCGGCTGCTGACGGCGGTGGTGGCCGTTGACACCGGCCTCGCCATCGAGGTGCTGGTCGGTGACGACGGGTCGAGTGACGGCACCCGTGACATCCTCTCGAAGCTCTCGCTGCCCGGCGTCAGAGTGATCTTGATGCCGGACAACGTCGGCCGCGGCGGCGTCATCAAACACCTCTGGACGCTCGCCACCGGCGACCTCGTCGTGCACCAGGACGCCGACCTCGAGTACGACCCGCAAGATTACATTCCTATGCTCGGGCCACTGCTCGACGGCCGCGCCGATGTCGTGTACGGCAGCCGCTTCAAGGGATCGATCGAGGGCATGCGCTGGCTCAATCGCATGGGCAACCTGACGATGTCAGGGGCCGCGCGCGCGTTGTACGGCGTGCAGGTGTCGGACCTGATGACGTGCTACAAAATGTATCGAACCTCGCTGATTCAGGGCCTTCAGATCGACGCGAACGGATTCGACTTCGAGGCCGAGTTCACGGCTCGCCTCGCTCAACGCGGCGCCCGGTTCGCCGAGGTCCCGGTCAGTTTTTCCGGCCGCACGTTCGAGGAAGGCAAGAAGATTCGCGCGTTCGACGCGGTGCGTGTCATGCGCGAGCTGATCCGCTGCAAGGTGATGGGAGAAGCCCGTGGCTGATCTCGACGGCCGCATGGTCGGCGTGATCCTGGCGGCCGGCAAGGGCGCGCGGATGTACCCCTTCTCGGAGCGCAGCCCCAAGCCGATCCTGCCGATCCTGAACCGCCCGCTGCTCGCCCACCAGATCGAGGTGATGCGCGACTCCGGCATCGCCGACATCCACATCGTCGTCGGGCATCTCGGCTACCAGGTGGCGAGCGCGTTCGGCGACGGGTCGAGCTACGGCGTGCGCATCCGCTTTATCGAGCAGGAAAGCACGCTCGGCCTCGCCCATGCGGTGGGGGCGCTCGAATCGCGCGTCCAGGTGCCGTTCCTGCTGATGCTGGGCGACATCTACTTTCACCTGAAGGCACCGCTGCGGCCGCTCTGCGACCAGGTGCTGACGGGCGAGGTCAACGCCAGCCTCGTGAGCATGTACGAGGCGAATCCGGAAATGGTGCGGCGCAATTTCGTGATCCAGGCGGACGAGTCGGGACGCGTACACCGCGTGATCGAGAAGCCTCGTTACGTCGACAGCCAGCTCAAGGGCTGTGGACTATACGTGTTCGATCCCCACATCTTCGACGCGATCCGCCGCACGCCGCGGACGGCGATGCGCGACGAGTACGAAATCACCGACAGCATCCAGATTCTCATCAACGACGGCTACGTGGTCCACCACCAGCCGATCGTCGAGCGCGACCTGAATCTCACCAAGCCCGACGACCTGTTGACGATCAACCTGATCGAGCTCGCGCGCAGCGGCCTGAGCCATCTGGTCGACCCCGGCGTCAGCCTGCCGCATGGGACACAAATCGATCGCAGTGTGATCGGCAAAGGCGTGGTGATCACGCATCCCATCCGCATTTCCAACAGCGTGATCATGCCGGGCGTCACCGTCACGGCGACGGCGGACCTCGATTCGGTGGTGATGGACGGCGAGCACACGGTGTACTGCCCCGGCGTCGCCGCGCAGGTCCAGGCCCAAGGGCCGGTATGACGACGGGGTTGCACGCCCTCGTCACGGGCGGGGCCGGCTTCATCGGATCGCACCTCACCCGTGCGCTCCTCGCCGACGGGCGGCGTGTCACCGTGCTCGACAACTTGTCAGTCGGACGCCGAGCCGTCGTGCCTGAAGGCGCGCGGTTCGTCCATGGCGACATCCGGGATGAGGCGGCCGTCATCGAGGCGCTGCGAGACGTCGACTGCGTCTTTCATCTGGCCGCGCAGGTCACCATCCGCGGCAGCTTCGATCGTTTCTACGAGGATCTCGACACCAACGTCATGGGCACGGCCCGGCTGCTCAAGGCCGTCGACCCCACGAAAGTGGAATGGTTCACGCTGGCCTCGTCTATGGCGGTGTACGCCGATGCCCCGTCGCCGGACCCGATTGACGAATCGCACGCCACGCTGCCGCTGTCGCCCTACGGCGTGGGCAAGCTCGCGGCTGAAGGCGTCGCCCGCCAGATTCTCGGGGCGCGCGGAGTGCCCTTTACGGCCGTCCGCTACTTCAATACGTTTGGTCCCGGGCAGACCTACACACCGTACGTAGGCGTGATCACGATTTTCATCACGCAACTGCTGCGACGCGAGGGCATTACGATATTTGGCGATGGCCAGCAGGAACGCGACTTCGTGCACGTCGACGACATCGTCGCGGGCACCGCCGCCACGCCGGGCCGCGAACCCGGCACATTCAACCTCGGCACCGGACGAGGCACTTCCCTGAACCAACTCGCCGCCATGCTGATTGAGCGCCTGGCCCCGGGCCAGCGCCCGGCGCAGGCGCCGACGCAGGCCGGCGAACTTCGGTACTCGGTCGCTGACATTGGCGCCGCTCGTCGCGCATTGGGTTATGCCCCGAAACGCAGTCTGCAACGCGACCTGGACGAGGTTATTGCGGCGGTACGCGAGGGCCTCTCGTGACGCCGCGCGACTCGCGTCACGACGTGCGGCTGTTTGGTATCATGGCCGCGGCCCTGCTCGTCCTGATCATCGGCAGCGTCCGCTTTGCGTCGCCCGATCGCGAGCGCATGATCCCCCGGCATCTCGAGAATGCCGTCTTCGCACCACCGCCGCCGCAACCCGGCGCCGGACGTTTCTGGCCTGCGGTCTGGTCCGATTTCCTGAGCCCCGTGGGCGCCGACTTCCTGTACGAGCTGCTCCCGACCCAATCCGGCGTGCTGTGGATTTCGCTGATCGTCGCGTTGATGGTGGCATTCGACTACGCTCGGCCGACCTCGTTTCGCAACGTGGAATTGCTGGCGCTGCTGGCCGTCGGGTTCCTGCTGTTCAACGTGATGCGGTTCTTCGACCTACTCGCGGACCCGATTTATTTTCACGTCATGGATGGGGTCTTTATCGGGATCATGACCGTCAGCCTGGCGTTGATCGGACTCGCGATCTGGCGAGTGCGGCGCGGGCATGCGACTGCCTGGCAGCCGAACCTGCCTGCGGGCGCGCTGGTCACGCTGACCGTGCTGCTCTTCGGCCTTAACGTGCTGATCGGCGTGGTGAAGCCTCCAGACGATGCGGGGTTCTATACCAATCTCGGGGCGCAGCGGCTACGAGAGCGCGGCCGCTTTCCGTATGGCGATCCGCTGCTCAGCAACAGCGCCGGCGCCGGCTATGGGCCCATCCTCTATCTCGCGCACCTGCCGTTTCAAGTCCTGCTGAATCCGGAGCCACTCAATCGCACTGCGCCAACCCGCGCAGACATTGGCGCCGGCGCCGAGTACTTCCTGCCCCCGCCGCTCGCGAGTCAGCTCACGACGGTGACGTTCCATCTGCTCGGCCTGGCCTCGCTGATCGGCATCGGGCGGCGCCTCGCCGGACCGCAGGTCGCGTGGGGCATTGCGGCGCTCTACTGCGGCAGCGCATACGTGACGGGGGTGGGCGGTCCCGGCCACGCGATCGGCGGCATGACGTTCATTTCGCACATCGCGCCGGCTGCGGTGTCGCTGCTCGCGTTTTCGGCACTGAGTCGCCCATTCGCCGCCGGCGCGCTGCTAGTGGCCAGTGCTGCCACGGTGTTCTACCCGGTGCTCTTCTTTCCCGCGTGGCTGGGCCACTACTGGGATCGGCGGCCGTCGGCGCTGCGCTTCATCGGTGGCGTGGGGCTCGCGGGCGTACTGATCGGGGGCCCGGTGCTGGCCTTGTCTCAGCCGATCGAAGGCCATGGCGTTCTCGGAACCGTGGTGCGCGAATCGGTGGGGCACCACCAGGGAACCTCGACGTACGGTCAGAGTACCTTTGGGTTCTGGGGCATGCGGGGCGGCGTACGCGCGATGCTGAGCCAGCCGTTCGTGGCGGGGGAATTCACAACGAGCCCGATGTTCCTGCTGACGTTCGGGTTCGCGGGAGCGACGTTCTTTCTGGCCCGCAAGACGACACCGCAACAACTCGCGCTCATCACGGCCGCCCTGGCGATCGTGGCGCAGTTGTCGAAGGTGCATGGCACTGGCGTCTATGTGAATTGGTATTACCCGTTCCTGTTGATTGGCTTTTTCACAAGCGGTCCGCGACCCGACAAGACCATGAGCAAGAACGAGTAGCCCGTACAAGAGAAAGGGCAGGCCCAAAGCCTGCCCTCCCCTTCGATTCGGGTACCGCCGTTAGCGTGCCGGCGTGCGGGTCAGCGTCCAGAAACCGGGCTCTTCTCCGGTGAAGTCGCGATAGGTCGTGGTCGGGTTTGGCCCACAGTGCCCACCCAGCGTATCGATGAGATAGACGTTCGGAGAGTTCATGCTATCGCCGGCGCCATAGTGGTAAGCGATTTCGTCACCGGCACACGTGACCGGGATGCCGTCGTTATGTTCCGCCTGCCGAGTCGGTTTGCCGTTGTAGCCCCACCGCGCGTCCGAGGCCCGCAGATTGTCGATCAGCTTATCGAGCCAGGGATTGCTCGAATACTTCCGTCCGAACGGGCAGGAGGGCAAGACGTTGAGCTGGCCAGCCATTGCTTCGATGAACGGACGCGCGTTCGGCAGGGGCAGACGGCTACCGGGGGGCGGATCGGGCGGACGCGGGCCCACGGCCGGAGCATTCGGGTCGGCAGGCGTCGAGGGCGTCGTGGGTGTCGAACCGGCGCCGACGGTCGTAAACGCCATGACATTCGACCACGGGCCAAACTTGTCGCCGCTTTCCGCGCGGCTCCGCCAGAACACCTTCTTGCTGGCGGGCAGCTTGTCGGTGAAATAGCGCACCAGGCCTTGCGAGTCGATCGAGCCCATCCCGTTCGACAGCAGGGTTGCAAAGCTGTCGGAGTCGCTGACCTGGAACCGGTGGGCGAAGGTCGCCACCAGGTAATGCGCTTTCGCGGCCTGGATAGTGAGAATCGCTTCGACGGGTACGTTGGTCGCGTCGGCAAAGGGGAAGACGCCGTTTGGCGCGGTCGCCTTGATGTTGGAGCCGTCAGCGTTCAGGGCGGCACCGGCGCCGATGACCGCCGAAGGCGAGACCGGCGTGGCCATGCCCCCCTCACAAGCGGCCAGCGTGGTTGCACACAAAGCCGCGAGTGCGGCACACCGAACAAGGTTTCTGTAAATCATGCTTGGTGTTGATTATAGCCGCCCTCACCGGTGAGCGCAATTAATGTGGGCAAAATACGGGCCCAGCGCGGCCATACGCCAAAGTCAGGCAACCCTCCTTCCTGTACAATCCCTCCGTTTGTCTGAGCCGTCATCCTTTTACAAGTCGTTTTCGGAAAAGAAGCTCACCAGCTACGGCGGCGCCCGCCGGGGGCGGATTGAGCAACACCGCCTCGATCTCCTTCATCAGTTTGCGGGGCGGGCCGGCGACATGGTCGAGATCGGACCGGGCCACGGGACGTTTGCCGAGCGCGCCGTGGATGTCGGCTGGCGCTACACGGCGATCGAAGCCAGCGACATCCTGATCGAGGTGCTGCGCGCCAAGGGCTTGAACGTGATTCCGTCCTGGGCGCCTCCGATCCCGGTGCCTGATGCCAGCGCCGACGTGGTCTACGCCGATCAAGTGCTCGAGCACATGAGCGGCATCGACGCCGCGCGGCAGTTCACCTCCGAGGCCCGCCGCGCTCTGCGTCCCGGCGGCATCTTCTTCGTCGTCGTGCCCGACTATTTGAAGGAGCGGACGTTTTTCTGGGACGTCGATTACACGCACAACTTCGTGACGACGGAGCGGCGGGTGAAGCAGTTGCTGGTCGACGGCGGATTCGAGATCCTCGCCGTGGAGCGCGCGATCGGCACCGCGACCGGCGTGGCGCGCGACGCGCTGGCCGCGGCGGCGTTACTCGCCAACATCCCGGGACTCGATGCGCTGTCGCGCTACACGAGCACGGAAGAGCTGCTCTTCAAGGTGCGGAAGAACCTGTTCGAAACGCTGACCTTCGCCGCACGAAGACCATCCGCGGGGTGATCGAGGTGCGAGACCTCTTCGCACGTGCGAGCCGATCGACGCTGATTCGCCTGGTCATTACCGCCGCGATTCTCTCGTATCTCGCGACGCGCATCGACATGGCCGCGGCGGCGCGGGCAGTCGGCGCCATCCGGCGGCCGCATCTGCTGGCGGTGCTCGGGCTCGTGGCCGTCGATCGCGCCGTGATGATCCTGCGGTGGATTCTGCTGCTGCGCGCGAGCGGCATCGCCATCTCGACGCGCGACGCGATCCGCTTGTTCCTGGTCAGCTCGTTTGTCGGCAGCTTTCTGCCGGCCGGCGTGGGCGCCGACGCGGCCCGCGCCTACGGCCTCGCGCGCGAATCCACGACCGGCAGCGAAGCGCTCGCTTCGGTGGCGGTGGATCGCCTGCTAGGCGTGCTCTCGCTGGTCGTGATGGGAACCGCCGGCCTGATTGCCTGGACGCCCGACGGGCGCGCCGACTGGCGGATCGCCGTGGCCGTCGTCGTGATGGCCGGCGCATGTGTCGCCGTGTTCTGGGCCGACCAATGGCTGCGGTGGTTGGTCCCCAACCATCGCCACGATGGGTCGGTCACGCGGCGGGTGCTGCGGCTGAGCGATGCGGTGAGCCGCTATCGCAACCGTCGCGGCGTGCTGGTCCACGTGATGGCGTGGTCGCTCGTGGTCCAGCTGCTGCGAATCACGCAGGCCTACGTCCTTGCCCTCGGGCTCGGCATGTCCGTGCCGTTCAGTTACTTCCTGCTGTTCATGCCGATCGGGCTGCTGATGCTGCTGTTACCGATCTCGATCAGCGGCTTCGGCCTCCCTCAAGGGGTGATCGTGTGGTTACTGCGCCCGATGGGCGTGCCCGAGAGCGCGTCGTTCGCACTGACGATCCTGATCGTGCTGACTGGACTGGCGGGAAACCTACCGGGGCTGTGGCTCTGGCTACGGTCGCGGTCTCGACAGACCTGAAGGTCTGTCGCCACGGGCAAGAGAGCGGCGGCGACAAACCTTTAGGTTTGTCGATCAGACAGAAATCCTGTAGAATCTAAGACTTAGCATGGCTCAGGTTTACGCCGCCAAGTATCTCGCCAAAGCGGCGATGAGCGCCCCGCGCGATTTAGTGCGCGCCGCGGTCGCCAAATACACCCCGCTCCACCCCACCGTTTTCATCTTCCATTGCACTTTTGTGTGCGACGCCCGTTGCGAGATGTGCAGCAACTGGACGCGCGGCAACCGCAAGGAAGACATGACCCTCGAGCAGATCGAGCGGGCGTTCAGCTCGCCGTTCTGGAAAGACATCGAGAACGC
>JANOZI010000993.1:0-3699 GCA_031429375.1 Acidobacteriota bacterium
TCACGATGTCGAATCCGGCCGTGCCGGGGCTGACCTTCCGCTACACCGCGTTCAACCAGATCACGGACGACATCAGCGACGCGCGCGTCTACGGCGGTATTCATTTTCGTTTTGATCAGGACGCCGGCGCCGATCTGGGGCGCGACGTCGCGTCCTACGTTTATAAGCACAACCTTCGCCGCGCGAAGCACTCCCAGGACGACGGCGACCACGATGACGAGGACGACCGCCGCCCGCGCCGTCGCGACTAATCCCGAAAACCACGTTCGCCGATTGCGCAGTCGCAGGGCGCCCCTTTATGGGGCGCCCTGTGGGTGATAGCGCGATTCCGACTTGAAGACGGGCGAGGTGAAAGTGATCGTTGGCGCTTATACTCTCCGCGCACGGAGCCGGTCCCGTGAGTCACAGCAGCGCGTCGAAGCGTCTGGCGGAATTGCCAGACCAGGAGGGGTTGAGATGACTAACCGCATCAGGAACCACAGTTCGATACTCGCATGCCTGTTCGTCGGCGGACTGGCGACGCTGGCGGTGTCGAGAGCCGTTCGCGCCGACGGCGGCAATGAAGTGAACTTTACGATCACCGACAATCCGGGGCGGTGGTTCGACACCGGCGTCGAGATTGCCGGCACCCGCTCGCTTGCCGTTGCGACTCCCGGCGTCCGCGTGAAGTTTTCAGGCAACTCGAACACGGTTCACACGCGATCGAGCCTGGTCTTTCCCTCATTTGCGGCGAACATGCCGTTCACCACGGATCCGCGCAAGGGCGGCGACTCGGTGTCGTTAACGACGCCGGGGCTATACGTCTTCACGTGCAGCATCCATCCATACATGTTCGGTGCGGTCATCGTTGACAATCCAGCCACCACCGGCCTGGACCTGGGGAACAGCATCACGCTGATCAACGGCATCACGGTCCCGACGAGCAGCGATCTGGCGACGCGGCTGTTGCGGACATTCTTCATCGCGAACAATCCGGCCAACTGGCAGAATTACGCGTCGAGCGCGCCCTGGCACATTGCCTATCCCAACGTCGACGTTCGGGTGGACATCGGCGTCGTGAACCTGCCCGCCGTGCTGAACGCGCGCTATGGCAATGACCTCACGCTCGCGCCGCTGCAGAACCCCGCGACGCCGGCGGTTGGAGAAGTCTGGGCCGCCACGCAATTCGAACTGACCTCGGGCAAGACCAAGCCAGGAACGGTCTCGGCCGTCGACGGCGCGACCTGGCAGGTGAGGCGTAAGGTCGCGCTGCCGTCGATCAACATGAACAATGCGCACAACATGTGGACCGACCGGAACCAGAACCTGATCTACGCGACGCAGTGGTTCGACCACCGGCTGACCGTGTTCGACCGCGTGACCGGGGCGCTGGTCCGCAACATCTCGGTGGGCGAGGCCCCGGCGCATGTGATGACGCGGACGGACACCGACCAAGTTCACGTCACCAACAACGGCGATCTCCGCAACGATTCAGTGATGGAACTGTCGCCGCTGGCGACCGGGGTCGAGCGTCGCGTGGATATCGGACGAGGCAATCCGCACGCGCACTGGATGAGCGCCGATGGCCGCAAGATGGTGACGCCGAACGTGCTCACGGGCGACACCACCCAGTTCGATTTTCCTGCCGACCGCATCGACTCGCTTCTGCCCACGGGCAGCCTGTTCGGCCATCCGATCGCCACCGGGATGATGCCGGACTCCAGCAAATACTACGTGGCCAACCTGCTCGACAGCACGATTACCGTCATCAACATGAACACCCACGCGGTGATCAAGGAAATCAATCTGATCGCCAACTACGATCCGGTGACGGGCGCGATCACCGGACCGGTCGGCGCGCTGCCGATCCAAACGCCGGTCTCGCCGAACGGACAACACATGGTGACCGCCAACACGCTCACCGGGACGATTCTGGTGACGGACACGGCAACCGACACCGTCGTGGCGATGCTCGGCTGCGATCCGGGCTGTCACGGTGTGCAGTACGGCGCCAAGCGAGGCGGCGGGTACTACGCTTACGTCGCCAGCAAGTTCTCGAACCGGCTGCTCGTCGTCGATCCGGATCCGAACGGCGACGGCAATCCCGCTGACGCGGCGATTGCCGGCAGCGTCGGACTGGTCAGGTCGAACGTCACGCAAAGTGATGCGACGATTACCGGCAACGCCGGGATGGGGGGACAGGGTGTTCTCCCGATTCCGGTCGTCTACAACGGCTGGGTGCAGAACCTTCCCGCTGTCTGGAGAAACCAGCTGACGCCGGCACAACGGAATCCAATTCCGTAGCCGATTGGTGCTGACGGTTCGAACATCGCCCGAGGCCGACCCGGTTGGCGCGACCCGAGCCTCGGGCGATTCAGCGGAGGCCGATCGCCTCCTCATGTCGCGGTGCACAAAACGTTCGGTGCCTATCGTGGCGCCGCGCCCGCCACCGGCAGCGCGATGTGCGACGCGCGCGCGCCGGATCGGTAGATGCGCTGGGTGGCCGCCGTGAAGTCGGACGGCTGTGCGAGAAAGATATTCGGCACGAATTTCTGCGGGTTTCGATCGATCACCGGGAACCAGGTGCTTTGCACCTGCACCATGATGCGGTGCCCAGGTTGAAACGCGTGATCGTTCGCGGGAAACGGAATCACGTACTCGACGGGCAGGTTCGGCGTCAGCGCGGCGGGCCGTTCGAGGCTCTTGTGATACCGGCCGCGGATCACGTCGCCGGCGATCATCAGCTGGAACCCGCGCATGGTCTCGTCGGCGTGCTGCTCGGGATAGACGTCGATCAGCTTGACGATCCAGTCGCTGTCGGTGCCGCTGGTGGCGGCGAACAGGTGCGCGGCGATCTGTCCCGAGACGACGACCGGTTCGGTCAGCGGATCGCTCACGTAGGTGCGCACGTCGGGGCGTCCGTGCACGAACCGTTGATCTTCGACCAGCCAGGTCGACCAGCCGCGCCCGAGCGTGATCGGCCGCGGGCGGTAAGGCACCGGACTGTGCGGATCCGAGAGATAGGTGTCGAACGCCTCCTCCTTCCCTGCCGGCGGCTGAGAGAAGGCGAGCTTTCCGCCGTCCTGGAAATACAGGCGCCGTGGCGTGACGTTCTTCACCGGCGGCCAGGCGTCGTGCCGGGTCCACTCGTTGGCGCCGGTGCGAAATGTCAACGCCTCGCTGGCGGGCGGCGCGCCCTGATCTTTCAGGTAGTGGGCGAGGAACGTCGCCATCACGTTGCGACGGTAATGGGTCGCGGTCTCGCTGCCGAAGTCGATCCGGCCCAGTACTTGTCCGGTGCCGCGCGACCAGCCGCCGTGGTTCCACGGTCCGACGACGAGAAAGTTTTCGCGCTTGGTGTCGTGCTTCTCCAGTAGCTCGTAGATCTTGATCGGCCCGTAGAAATCCTCTTGGTCCCACCACCCGGCGACGTTGAGCGTCGGCACCGTGACGCGGTCCAGCCACGGCGCAAAGGCCTGCCGCTTCCAGAATTCGTCGTAGTCGGGATGACGGACGAAGTCATTCCAGGTCGGCAGCGACTCGCGGAAGTAGCGGCGGTTGGCGTTCGACAACGAGCCGAGCTCGAGATACCAGTCGTAGGTGTCGTAGCGGTCGATCAGCGTCGCGGCGCGCGTCATCTCCTTGGACGACTCCATCATGTAGGCGTACTCGAGGCCGTAGCTGAGGCGGAAAGCGCCGTTGTGATGGAAGTCGTCGCCG
>JANOZI010000994.1:0-2990 GCA_031429375.1 Acidobacteriota bacterium
ACGCGGGACGCGCCGGCCGGAATGAAGGAAGGAACGACGGATAAATAGAAGCTGATGATGACCGGGCTGAGGAGGTTAACGGCGAGGCCGTCGCCAACGTACGCGCCGTGATGCGGCCGCGCGCGCACGTCAGCCGGGTCGATCGACAACCGGATGCCACCATCAGGCTGCCGCCACGCCCGCACGATGCTCGAGACGCCCAGCCATGCGAGAAACACCGCGCCGCCGATGCGAATGGCGTCAACCGAGCCGGGCCAGACGGCCAGCAGCACAGACAGACCGAGCCCGCAGCCGACGGCAATGATGGAATTGGCGAGGGCGGCGCCGAGCGCCGTCGCATAGCCGGCGCGCCGGCCGCCCTCCAGGGTGTTCCGAACCACCACCGCCGTCGTCGATCCGGGCGTGACGACGAGGATGAAGGTGAAGGTGAGATACGCGAAGTAGCTCGCGTCGAGTCCCGGCGCGATCACTTCCTCAGGACGGCCGCATTCGAGGTGGCCGCCGCATGATAGCGCCTCTCACCCGCTTCGATCCGAACCGGCAGCTTGTTCGCCGACGGCGGCAGCGGGCACGTGGTCCACGGGTTGTATGCGCACGGCGGGTTCTGGGCGCGATTGAAGTCGAGCACCACCTTGCCATCCGGCGTGGGCGCGTCGGTATAGAGGAATCGCGCCGATGGATAGGTCGAGTCCGCGCTGGTCAAATCGCGGAACACGAACCAGAGCCGTTCGCCCGACTTCCACGCTTCCATGTTGTGCGTCTTCCCGCCGATCGTTACCGCGACGTTGCCCGGCACGGTGAACGGCTCGAGGTCGCCAAGAATCGTCGGCGCCATGATCTCTTTCGGCGCCGCCAGCGGCGTGAAGGTCCCGACGACGCGCATGGCCGGGTTGGGCGTGTACCACTTGAGACCGGAGAAGCCGGTGCGAAGCGGCGCCTTCTGATCCCGCACGCGAATGGCGAGACGCGGGCCGCTGAAGTGCAGGAAGAACGACGTGCCGTTGTAGGTAATGAGGTCGGCGGGCCGGCCGCTCTCGGAGAGGCGCAGCGCGCCTTCCTTCACGGGTTTGCCGTTATAGGTGAGGGTCTGGCCTTGCGCCGCCTTGATGGTCACGGTCTTGTCGTTCATCGTGATCACACCGGCATGTTTCGGCACGTCCGCGAACTCGAGCACGATGTCGTTGAGCGGATCGGAGCCGAAGGTGTTGTCGCCCGGGTTCAGGAAGTGCAGGCCGGCGACGGTAAACCAGCCGTTGTCGGCGAGCAGCACCTTTTCGCGCTCGGCGCGAAAGGCCTTGAGCGCGGCCTCGTCGTAGGCGCCTTGCGCCGCTGCTGCGGTGGCGATCAGGGTCAGGACTAGAAAGCTGATGCGTTTCATGGTTCCCCTATTCTTGCGAATTATAAGGCACCCCATAAAGGGGTGCCCTACCTCTTAGTGCTATATAGATCGTCGCCGAGCGCCACGTCGGCGTCGGCCCACGCCGTGTCGAATAATGCCTTCGTCGCCGCCGCGTCGGGCTTGTGTTGCGCTTCGAGGCTGCGCCAGAGCCCGAACAGCGAGCGTGGGTTGCCGACATTCTTTTTCAGGTCGGCGCGGAACACGCGTTCGGCTTCGGCGTACTTGCGGGCCTTCAGCAAGGTGGCGCCCAGCCGCTCGCGCTCGGGGATCAACCAGTCGGGCGGCTCGTTGTAACCGAGTCGATCCTCGGCGGCCACGGCCTTGGTGAACCCGGCAATCGCGCCGGCCGAGTCGCCCTTTGCGTCGGCAATCCTGGCTGTCAAATCGGCGATCGCCACGGCAATCACGTCCGCGGCGGAATTGGCTGGCCCCAGCATGGCGTCGGCGGGAATCTTCGCCGCAAACTGCTTGAGGGCCGCGAGCTCGCCCTCCGCATCCACCGTCTTGCCCATGCCGACCAGCGCCGCGCCCCTGGCAAAGCGATACAGCGAACTCTGCATCGCGCGCGTCGCAACCGGCGCCTTGGTGCCGAGCACGA
Organism: Acidobacteriota bacterium; assembly: GCA_031429375.1. Classification (GTDB taxonomy): domain Bacteria; phylum Acidobacteriota; class Vicinamibacteria; order Vicinamibacterales; family UBA2999; genus 12-FULL-67-14b. The sequence continues at coordinate 1,998 of JANOZI010000994.1, forward strand.
GGCCCCACATGCCGAACCGCGTCGCCACCGCGAGCTCCATGGCCGCAAACGGCTCGATCATCACCATTTGATCAGCGATCGGATCCGCGAACTTGGCGGTGCGTTGCGCCGCGGCTTGCGCCTGCGCGAGGTTGCCGGAAAACATCGCGGCCGCCGATTCGAAGTGCAGGTTGTGGCCGTAGTACATCATTGGATACAAGCCGGAGGCCCCGGTGGCCTTGATGTACTTCTCATCCACGGCCGCCGCCTCGGCATTGCTCTTGGCGGACCTGGCGTACTGACCGGTGCGAATGTAGATGTGCGCCGGCATGTGCACCAGGTGGCCCGCGCCGGGCACGAGCGTCTCGAGGCGCGTCGCCGCGGCGACCGCGCGTTGTGGCGCCGTCGACGCCTCAACGGCGTGAATGTAGTAGTGATTCGCGCCCGGGTGTTGCGGGTTCGCCTTCATCACGCGTTCGAGCGTGCCGACGATGGTGGCGGTGTCGGGCGCGGGGGTGCCGTCGGCTTTGTAGAACTTCCAGGGGCGAAGGTTCATCAGGCTTTCCGCGTACAGCGTGGCCACATCAAGATCGTCGGGGAAGCGCTTCGACAGCGCGCCCATCGCGTTCGAGTAGGCCTGTTCGCGAACCATTTGATTACCGGCGAACACTGGTGGGGACAAACCTTCAGGTTTGTCCACGTAACGCTTGCCGAGCGCGGCCACCAGCCCTTGCTCCACGTCGCTGCCGGCGGCGCGGCGCTTGTCGGCTTCGGCCAGATGACTGTGCGCCTGCTTCAGCCGTTCCGCCGGTGCCGTGTCGTTGATGTTGGTGCCGAGCGCAAGCGACATGCCCCAGTGCGGCATCGGCGACACCGGATCGAGAGCAGCGGCGCGCTCGAACGACTTGAATGATTCCTCGTGGTTGAAGCCGTAGAGCAGCGTGAGCCCTTCGTCGAAGAACTTCTGGGCGTCGGCGTTGGTGGTCTTGATGGGGCGCTGATACGAACCCAGGT
>JANOZI010000995.1:0-2137 GCA_031429375.1 Acidobacteriota bacterium
AGACGGGGTGACGTACGACGAAGCCTGGCACGGCCCTCCACGCTAGGAGACGGCAACAGTTCGAGGACCAGAATACGCGCTTGCCCATGCCCTGATCGACAGAACCGTGGCGCCGCGACTGTAATCGGTCTTCTAGATCCGGTCGAAGTTTTTCTCGATCTCCCGTCGGGTGATGCGCAGCATTACCGGGCGGCCGTGCGGGCACACCGTCGAATACGCCGTGGCGCGCAGCTCCTCAAGAATGTGATGCATTTTCTCGAGGGTGAGCGGATAGTTCGCCTTCACCGCCGCATGACACGCCGTGGTCGCCGCGATCTGCTTGAGCGAGTCTTCGAGGCGAAGGCCGCGGTCGAGACCTTCAAGGTCGTCGGCCAGCGCGCGCAGCGCCGCGGCGCATTCGACAGGCGGCAGCAGCGCCGGCACGGCGGTGACCTTGATGCTGTCGCCGCCGAACTCCTCCACCTCGAAGCCGAACTTCGCCAGCGCACCCGCGCGCGACACCAGCGCGTGCCGCTCGGCGGGCGGCAGTTCCAGCATCATCGGCACGAGCATCCGCTGGCTCTCGAGCGCATGATCGGTCAGCCGCTGCATGATCCGCTCGAACAGCACCCGCTCGTGCGCGACATGCTGGTCGATAATGCAGAGGCCCTCGTCATCCATCGCGATGATGAAGGTGTCGCGGACTTGGCCAAGGGCGATCATCGGCCTCACGGCCGATGCCGAAGGTTCCTCACGGGGGTTCCCGACGGAGGTTCCGGACGAAGGTTCCTCACGGCGGTTCCCGCCGGAGGTTCCCCACGAAGGTTCCTCACGAGGGTTCGACGAGGGTGGTTGCCAACGGCTCGTATAAACGCCACCGGCGAGTGCGCCAGGGATCGATCCCTGCTGCGGGTGGCCGGGCATGATGTCGGAATGCCGTAGCGTCAATTCGGGTGCGGGGCCCTTGCCGAGCGCGTCGCCGACGGCGCGACGCACCACCTCGTGGATCATCGACTGCTCGCGGAACCTGACTTCCGCCTTGGTCGGGTGCACGTTGACGTCCACGCGATCGGGCGGGACCTCGAGGAACAAGTGCACCTCGGGGCTGCGCTCCTTGTTCGTCGCGACGCTGTAGGCGTCGATAATGGCGTGCGCGATGGTGCGGTCTTTGACGATGCGGCGGTTGACGAAGACGTGTTGCGGCCCGCGCGTCGGCCCCTGCTCGGCCAGCGCGGCGATGTAGCCGTGCAGGCGCAGCCCGCCGAATTCCCGATCGAGCGACACGAGATCCTGTCGATCGCCGTACAACTGGTAAAGCCGATCGGCGAGGCTCGCGACCGGCGGCACGGCGATCACCTTCCGTCCCGAGCTGGTCAGCGTGAATCCGACTTCGGGATAGCAGAGCGCGAGCTGGGTCACGAAGCGCGACACCTGCGCGGCTTCGGCGGCATCCGACTTCAGGAACTTGCGGCGGGCCGGCAGGTTGTAAAACACGTCGGCCACTTCGACCATCGTGCCTTCGGGTCCGCCCGATTCGACCTCAGACTCGACGATCCCGGCGTTAATGCGAATCTCGGTGCCGCTGTCGCTGCCGCGCGCGCGCGTACGCAGCCGGAAGTGCGACACCGAGGCGATCGACGGCAGCGCCTCGCCGCGAAAGCCAAGCGTGACGATGGCGCCAAGATCGTCAGCGCGCTTGATCTTGCTGGTCGCGTGCCGCTCGAGACACAGCCGCGCGTCCTCCGGATCCATCCCGACCCCGTCGTCCTCGACCCTGATGAGTTTCTTGCCGCCATATTCGGCGGTGATCGCAATGCGCGTGGCGCCGGCGTCGATCGCGTTCTCAACCAGCTCCTTGACCACCGAGGCGGGCCGCTCGACTACCTCACCGGCCGCGATCTGGTTCGCCAGGTCTACAGGCAGGCGGGTGATGCGGCCCATCTACCACAAGCCCGACTTGCGGAACCAGATGAACAGCCCGGTGCTCGCAATCGCCATCCCGGCGATGATCTCCCAGAATTGATACTCCGGACTTCCCAGCAGGCTCGGCAACGGGACATTCATGCCGAACAACCCGGTAATCACGGTCATCGGGCCAAACAGCACCGCCACGACCGCCAGCAACTTCGAGACGCTGGCGAGCCGGATCGACACGCTC
>JANOZI010000996.1:0-3240 GCA_031429375.1 Acidobacteriota bacterium
CCCGAGCCGATGATCAGGACCCCGGTCTGCTCTTCACGCGGCGACGGGGAGTGGGTCGCCGGGGCAGCCGTCAGCCGGGTGGACGACTTCGCTGGGTCGTCCGAGCGAGTCGGAGGCCCTTCGCATGCGTCGTAGTAGGCGAGCAGCGTCAGGTTCCGGAGCGCCCGAAACAGCTGTCGGCACTGAACGACCGGGCTGCTGGCCCAGTACTCGACGGCGGCGATGCGCCTGCGACGATCGAGCTGGCAGAAGCCCTGCCGGAAACAGATGCGGACCTGCAGCCGAAACGCGGCCAAACCGAGGGTTTGGCCTACCCGGAGGAACAGCGGGAGCGCGGCGAGCTGGTACTCCACGAACGACGCGGCCTGTGCGATGGCCTGCTCGCGGAGCTGCAGATCCGCCGGCTCCAGCGCCGCACCCACCAACGCCTCACACACCGCGAACAAGAATGTTCCCGTAATCACTGGTCAGTCCGCAGCGATGCCCGTGCCACGTCCAATCCCTCCGGTTCCGTCGAGGGGGCGCGGCCATAGGCGAAGAATCCCAGCAGCAGGAACGCAAAGTACCAAGTCACGTACACCCCGGTGCCGAGAATCTTCCAGACGCCCACCAGAATTCCCGCCGCACCGCTCAGCAGCGCGAGTTGTTGTGGCGTGGCACGGCGGGCGGGAAAGAAGGCGAGTGTCGACAACAGGGCTACCGCCAGGAACACCGGCGTGGAGGCCGCCTGACCCGGGATGGTTTCGTGTTGCAGCCAGCCGCGCACGCCGCCACGCCGGCCCCAGAAGCCGAACGGGGTCAATCCGTAGGTGTCCGCTCCCTGGTGATGGCCAAGGGTCTCTCGCACGATCGTGCCGATCAGGCTGTGCCCTGCGATCGGACGAGATCGCACGAGCACCGGAACGCCGACGACCACGGCCGCGAGTGTCAGGCCCGCGACAAATCTGACGACCGCGCCGCGCGTGCGCAGGTAATAGCCGATCCACGCCGGGATGAAGAACAGCGGATAGAAGACCGTCGCCACGCTTAACGCGAGAAACACGCCGGCCAGCAGCGGACGCGTGAGGCACGCAAACGCGACGAGCGCCAGGGACGGCGCCGCGATGTGCGAGATGAAGGTGAGCCCGCCGACCATCTCGGGAGGGCCACCGACTCCCAATACGTACGCGCTGCCGCAGTACAACGCCGCGAGGGCCCATGCGACCTGCGCATTTGCCAGCCGTCGCGCGCTCATCAGCAGCGCGGCCACCCCGATCAGATGAAACGTCAGCGTGGCGAGCTGCGACGCCCGCGCCGGCGGCAATTTGTAGTCCTGCCCTTGGCCCAGCGCCTGATCGGTCGCGCCGGGATTCACCGGCTCAGGATCGAGCAGCCATTGAAACGGAACGTGCGCCAGAAACAGCACCGGACCATAGGCGGCGGCGGGCGAACCGCTGAGCAACGGATCGCCGTACGGAAACATCCCGGTTTCGCGCAGCCGCTGTCCGCCTAAATTCGTATAGAACCCCGCATCGTCCGGGGCACGAACGAGGACGACCAGCGCGTTCAGCGTGAGCAGGACGAGCGTTAGCAGGATCAACGGGCGCGTCGGCAGGTTGGGCTGCCATGGGTTCAGGTTGGGACGCCACACCCGCCAGGCCGCGCGGGCGGCGAGCCATAGGCTCGTCGCCACCACGCCAGTGAAGACCCAATCCATCACGCGGAAGTAGATCGGGTCGGTCAGCAGACTGAAGAATCGCATCACGTCGAAGAGCAGGAATCCGACGACGAGCAGCGCCATCAGGTCGAGGTTCCGCGGATTGCGCGGCTTCGAGGTGTCGAAGCCAACGACGAGTGCCAGGATGAGCGCAATCCAGAGCGCGCCCGACTGCGTGGGCAGCGTGCGGTTGAGGAACGCCGTTCCGGCGTCCTGCCGGAGGTCTGACCAGATGTGCGCAAGGGTCTCGCCGGATGGTTTCAGTGGCGGTGCTGGTTCGAAGGTGGGTGTCTCGAGGTTACGGCGGATGAGAAGGTCGTGCCGCTTGGTCGCAGGCTGGGCGACGAGGACGAAGATCACGAGCACCGCGAGCGAGATGGCAACGGCCGTGACAAGCAGTGGCCAAGCCCCGCCCGCGTGTGAGTCACGAGGCACCCTCGCATTATGAGGCTGCCGCGAGGGCCCGACAATTTATTACGAGATTATCGAGGCCGCCCGATGAGCGAAGCGGACGGGGAAGTTCGAGTGCGGGTCGCGGCGTGGGTCGTCATGCCGGTGTGGGAGCTTCGAAAGTAGTCTGCCGACGCTTTTCCATCGAAGCGCGCACCAGGAAGCGCGCGTACGGCACGACCTGTTTGATCGCCGCCACGTTCATCTGGCACGGACTGAGGCACGTCGGGCACTTGTGGTCGCGAATGTCGCGGCGATGGGCCTGCGCCGTGTCGCGGAAGTAAATCGCTTCCGGGTCTTCCTGCGTCACGTTGCCGATGACCTCGCTGTTCTCGCAGAAGAACAGGTCGCCGTTCGGGTTCAACATGATGCCCTGGGTCTGGAACGGGCAGGGCGCGGTGCGGTGATAACCGTTGGCGATCATGTCCGCGTAGTGCATGTAGATGTAGTTCTGGCCGTCGAGCAGCGGGTCCTGGCGCACCCGGTCCATGAAGAACTTGCGCATGGTCTGCTCTTCGACGCCGACCGGCTTCATGCCGCCCTCGAGCTCGCTGTTGCCCAGCATGGCGTCGCTGAAGCGCACCATGTTGAACACGATGTCGAGTTTTTCTTTCTTCGCCCACGCCAGGATGTTGTCGGCATCGCCCAGGTTCTTCGAGAAGATCGTCGACGAGATCCCGAAGTTGAACTTGTGCGTCTTCTGCAGCTCCTGCATGGCGGCGATGGTTTTGCCGGCCTTTTCGAAGGCGTTGCGGACGTTCCTGACCGAGCCGTGCATTTCGTTGACGCCGTCGATCGACACGCGCATCGAGAAAATGACGTTGCGCTCGTTGCATAGCTTCACCACCTTCGTCAGCATCGGGATGGCACGGTGATGCGTGATGCCGGTGGTGTTGAGCGTGAGCTTGCGCAGCTTGGGAAACTTGTCGATCATCAGGCGGCAGATTTCGACCATGTCGTTGCGCGTGGTCGGCTCGCCGCCCGAGAGCGAGGCATTCTCGATGTCTTTCCAGAACGGCGAGCTGAACGCCCGCTCGATCTGCTCGAGGGTCATGTCTTCCTTGCGGTTGCCGCGCGTCCAGTTGCTGCACATC
>JANOZI010000997.1:0-2066 GCA_031429375.1 Acidobacteriota bacterium
GTGCTTGTGCCTGTTGTTCGCGAGCGCAGCGAGCGCACAGGATGTGACATTCGCCCGGGATATCGCGCCCATCGTGTTCACCTCGTGCACCTCGTGCCATCGCGCGGGCGGGCCGGCGCCTTTCAGCCTCACCACCTACGACGAGGTGCGGCGCCGCGCCACGCAGATCGCGCAGGTCACGCGCAGCCGTTTCATGCCGCCGTGGAAGGTCGAGCCCGGCGTCGGCCATTTCGTCGGGCAGCATCCGCTCAGCGATCAGCAGATCGCGTTGCTCGAGACCTGGTCCAGCACCGGCACGCCGCCGGGCGATCCGAAAGATCTTCCGCGCCTGCCGGATTGGCCGCAAGGCTGGTTGCTGGGTCAGCCCAACCTGATCGTCAAGCCATCGCAGGCGTTCACGCTGCCGGCGCAGTCGAGCGACGCGTTCCGTATTTTCGCGATCAAAGTTCCGGTGAAGAAGCGGACTTACGTGCGCGGCATCGAGTTCCACCCCGGCAACGCCCGCGTGGTGCACCACGCCAACATCCCGATCGATCGCACCGCCGCCACGCGGCAGCTCGACGATGCCGACCCGCTGCCCGGCTACGACGGTCTGATGCCGCGTTCGGCCGAGTACCCCGACGGGCACTTCCTCGGCTGGACGCCAGGCCAGGTTGCGCCGCTCGTGCCACCGGAGCTCGCCTGGACGCTCGAGCCCGGCAGCGACCTCGTCGTGCAGCTGCACATGCCGCCCAGCGGCGCGGTTGAACAGGTGCAACCGGAAATCGGCTTCTTCTTCAGCGATCAGCCGCCGACGCGCACGCCGACCATTCTTCGGCTCGGCGCGCAGGGCATCGAGATCCCGCCGGGCGAATCCCGCTACGTGATTCGTGACGCCTACACGCTGCCGGTCGATGTCCAGCTCCTGGCGCTGCAGCCGCATGCGCACTACCGCGCGCGCGAGATCCGCGGCGTGGCGACGCTGCCCGACGGCAGCTCTCGCGTGCTGATGCACATCAAGGACTGGGATTTCCGCTGGCAGCATGTCTACCGCGAGGTCACGCCGATCGCACTGCCCAGGGGCACGCGCCTGTGGATGGAATACACCTACGACAACTCCGCAGGCAATGTCCGCAATCCGCAGTTGCCGCCGGCGCGCGTGTTCTGGGGACAGCGCTCGAACGACGAGATGGGTGACCTCTGGTTCCAGCTCGCCACCAACAACGACGCGGATCGGGCGCGCCTGAATGCCGAGATCCTCGCGAAGATGACCGCCGAAGACATCATCGGCCTCGAGACGATGCTGAAGGTGACGCCGGATGATCGCGAGCTGCACGACGATGTCGCGGTGTTGTATCTGGGAACGCAGCAGCCTTCGAAAGCGGTGGCGCACTTTCAGGCGTCAACCGAGCTTCAGCCCGATTCGGCCCCGGCGCGTTTCAATCTCGGCACGGCGTTGACCGTCGCAGGCCGGCTCGACGAAGCCGCCGCGGCCTTCGAGCAGGCGCTGGCGCGCCGGCCCGATTATCCCCAGGCCCACAACAACCTCGGGCAGGTGCTGCTCGTGCAGGGCAAGACGGGGGCGGCCTTGACGCACCTGCTGGAAGCGGTGCGCCTCGACCCGGCGGATCCGCATGCGCTGTTTGGAGTGGCAGAGGCCTATGCGGCGGTGGGGTCGTACGGCGAGGCGATCGGCGCGCTCGAGCGCGCGATCAAGCTGCCGATGCCGGAAGCGCTTGCGAAGCAGGTGCTCGCCCGGCGCGAGCAGTACCTGAAACGCCGCGTGCCTGGTTAGCCCTCAGAGAAACCAGCCACCGAGACACCGAGACACAGAGCATTCTTTTTTAAAAAACAAAAAGGCAAATTCTACTATTCACAAACCGGCCAAACGCGGCGGAGTCTACAAGAGGTCTTTTCGAGAAGTATTTAAGAAAAAGATTCTCTGTGTCTCCGTGTCTCCGTGTCTTCTATGTTGGGCCCCAAGTCAAGCTCCATTGTTAACGCGTGTGGACGCTTGTGGGCCGCGGTCTTCGCGGTCCAAGATGTCGCGCGCGGTTGGCGCGACATCGGCAGCGTCCATACGCCCC
>JANOZI010000998.1:0-4230 GCA_031429375.1 Acidobacteriota bacterium
TCCGCGGCGCGACCGCCGAGCAGGATGGCAAGCTGGGCGAGCAGGTCGCCCTTCTGCATCAGGTATTTGTCCTCGAGCGGCAGCTGCATGGTGTAGCCGAGCGCGCCGAAGCCGCGCGCGACGATCGAGATCTTGTGGACCGGGTCCATGTTCGGCAGCACGCTGGCGACGATGGCGTGGCCCGACTCGTGGTACGCGACAATCTCGCGTTCCTTGGTGCTCATCACGCGCTTCTTCTCGAGGCCGGCAATCAGCCGATCGATCGCCTCGTCAAAGTCACGCATCTGCACCACCTGGGCGTCGCGGCGGGCCGCGAGCAGCGCCGCCTCGTTCACGAGGTTGGCGAGGTCCGCGCCGGCAAACCCTGCCGTACGCGCCGCGACCTTGCGCAGTTCGATCGCGGGGTCAAGCTTGACGTTACGGACGTGGATCTTGAGGACCTCTTCGCGGCCCTTGACGTCGGGCTTGTCGACCAGCACCTGCCGGTCAAATCGCCCGGGGCGCATCAGCGCCGGGTCGAGCACTTCGGGCCGGTTGGTGGCCGCCATGATGATGATGGCCTTGCGCGCATCGAAACCGTCCATTTCGGCCAGCAGCTGGTTGAGCGTCTGCTCGCGCTCTTCGTGGCCGCCAAAGGCGCTGGCCTGGCGGGCCTTGCCGAGCGCATCGAGCTCGTCGATGAAGACGATGCACGGCGCCTTGGCTTCGGCCTGCGCGAACAGGTCACGCACGCGCGCCGCGCCGACGCCGACGAACATCTCGACGAACTCCGAGCCGCTCAGGCTGAAGAACGGCACCTTGGCTTCACCAGCCACGGCCCGCGCCAGCAGCGTCTTGCCGGTGCCCGGCGGACCGACCAGCAACACGCCCTTCGGAATGTGGCCGCCGAGGTTGGTGAACTTCTTCGGGGTCTTCAGGAACTCGACGATCTCGCGCAGCTCCTGCGCCGCTTCGTCGACGCCGGCCACATCCTGGAACGTGGTCTTGACGTCGTCTTCCGCGTAGATCTTCGCCTTGCTCCGCGCAAATGACATCACGCCGCCCTCAGCGCCGCTCATCCGCTTGAAGAAGAACGACCACAACGCCACGAGCAGCAGCAGGGGAACGACCCATCCGAGCACTTCGGGCAGCCAGCGGCTCACGATTTCGCCGCTGTATTTCACGCCGGCTTCGTCCAGTTCCTCGACGAGCTTCGGATCCTCGATGCGCGTGGTGGTAAAACCGGCCACGCCTTCTTCGGGCTTCTTCAGCGTGCCGTGAATGATCGTGTCGCCCACGGCGACTTCGGCCACCTGGCCGCCGCGCACCAGGCCCTTGAACTCGCTGTACGAGATCTGTTTTCCCGCGGGCGCCAGGAAATAGGCCTGGCCGATCGCAAGCAGCGTCAAGGCGCCGAGGACCCACCACAACGCGGCAGGTTTGGTCGCCGACGGGCGACCCTTGGATCCGCCCGGGGGCACTGAAGAGCTAGGCATTGACCGTCTGGCCTTTCTCGAACGTCAACTCGTCGCGGCCGGCATCGACGACCACCGTGTCGCCGTCGTGAAACGCGCCGTCGAGCACCTTCAGCGCCAGCGGGTCGAGCAGCCGGCGCTGCAGCGCCCGCTTCAAGGGCCGGGCGCCGTAAATAGGATCATACCCCTCGCGCACCAGGAATTCCTTCGCCGCCTCGCTCAGCTGGATCTTGATCTTCCGATCCTCGAGCCGTTTCAGCAGGCCGCGCAGCTGGATGTCGACGATTTGCTTGATATGCGCCTGGTCGAGGGCATGGAAGTAAATGATGTCGTCGATGCGGTTGATGAACTCGGGACGGAAATGCGCGCGCAGCGCGTCCTGATCCTGGATGTTCGAAGTCATGATCACCACCGTGTTGGTGAAATCCACCAGGCGGCCCTTGCCATCGGTCAGCCGGCCATCGTCCAACAGTTGGAGAAGGACGTTGAGGACCTCGGGGTGCGCCTTTTCGATTTCGTCGAACAGCACCACCGAGTAGGGACGACGACGCACCGCTTCGGTCAGCTGGCCGGCCTCGTCGTAGCCGACATACCCGGGCGGCGCGCCGATCATGCGCGACACGCTGTGCTTTTCGCCGTACTCCGACATGTCGATGCGGACCATGGCTTGCTCCGAATCAAACATGAATTCGGCCAGCGCGCGGGCCAGCTCCGTTTTGCCGACACCGGTCGGCCCCAGGAAGATGAAGCTGCCGAGCGGCCGATTGGGGTCCTGCAGACCGGCGCGCGCGCGGCGAATCGCGTTGGCGACCGCGCGAATCGCTTCTTCCTGGCCGACTACGCGCTGGTGCAGGCGGTCTTCCATCTTGAGCAGCTTCTGCACTTCGCCTTCCAGCAACCGGGTGACGGGTATGCCGGTCCATTTGCCGACCACCTGCGCGATGTCTTCTTCGTCAACCTCTTCCTTCAGCATGCTCTTGGCCTGCTGCAGCTTCTGCAACCGCGCTTCTTGCTCCTTGATCCTGGTCTCGAGCTCGGGCACGCGTCCGTACTGCAGCTCCGAAGCCACGGCGTAATCGCCGGAGCGCTGGGCGCGCTCGACTTCGAGCCGGACCTGCTCGAGCTCTTCTTTCAATTTGCGGCCGGCCTGGATCGCGTCTTTCTCTTGCTCCCAATGAGAGCGCAGCTCGGTCGCTTGCTCCTTGAGATCGGCAAGATCCTTCTCGAGTTTTGCGAGCCGGTCTTTCGACGGCTTGTCCCGTTCCTTCCGCAGCGCTTCGCGCTCGATCTCGAGCTGCATGATGCGGCGCTGGATCTCGTCGAGCTCCACCGGCATCGAGTCGATCTCCATGCGCAGCTTGGAAGCCGCTTCGTCGATCAGGTCGATCGCCTTGTCGGGCAGGAACCGGTCGGTGATGTAGCGGTGCGACAGCACGGCGGCGGCGACGAGCGCCGAGTCCTTGAACTTGACGCCGTGATGGACCTCGTAACGTTCCCGCAATCCGCGCAGGATGCTGATGGTGTCTTCCACCGTAGGCTCGCCGACCATCACCGGCTGGAACCGCCGTTCGAGCGCCGCGTCTTTCTCGATGTGCTTGCGGTATTCGTCGATCGTGGTCGCGCCAATCGTATGCAGCTCGCCGCGGGCCAGCATCGGCTTCAACATGTTCGAGGCGTCGAGCGAGCCTTCGGCAGCGCCGGCGCCGACCACGGTATGGAGCTCGTCGATGAAGAGCACGACCTGCCCCTCGGAATCGACCACTTCCTTGAGCACCGCCTTCAGCCGATCCTCGAACTCGCCGCGGTACTTCGCGCCGGCGATCAGCGACCCCATGTCGAGGGTGACGATGCGCTTGTCCTTGAGGCCTTCGGGCACGTCGCCGCGGATGATGCGCTGCGCGAGGCCTTCGACGATCGCGGTCTTGCCGACGCCGGGCTCGCCGATCAGCACCGGGTTGTTCTTGGTGCGCCGTGACAGCACCTGGATGACGCGGCGGACTTCCTCGTCGCGCCCGATTACCGGATCGAGCTTGCCCTTGCGGGCCAGCTCGGTCAGGTCGCGGCCGTATTTCTCGAGCGCCTCGTACTTGTTTTCTGGATTCGGATCGGTCACGCGCTGGCTGCCGCGCACGCCGGCCAGCGCTTCGAGCACGCGTTCACGCGTCACGTTGCGCTGCTTCAACAAGTCGATCGCGACGGCGCGGCCCGGCTCGCTCAGGACGGCCAGCAGCAGGTGCTCGGTGCTCACATACTCGTCCTGCATCGCCTTCGCTTCGGCTTGCGCGGCATCGAGCACGACCCGCATGCGCGGGGAAAGGTGCGGCTCGGACCCGCCATGCGCCTGCGGCTGCTTGCCGAGATGCGCGCGCAGCGCCTGGCCGAGGGCGGCGGGATCCACCTGGACCTTGCGCAGCACCGTCGGCACGACGCCGTTCTCCTGTTCGACGAGCGCCACGAGCAGGTGCTCGGGTTCGACTTGCGCATGCTTGAATTCGGACGCGAGCTGCGGTGAGCCCACGACCGCCTCTTGCGCCTTTTCAGTGAACTTGTTGAGGTTCATGCCAATTCAGTTTTGGTTATTGGTAATTGGTTATTGGTAATTGGTTATTCGTAATTGGTTATTTGCTGCTCTTGGCTTTCAACGCCTCGTAATGCTCGCGTTCGTCGTCGGTCAACGTCTTCGGTATGTCCACTTCGACATTAGCGTAGAGATCGCCGCGCTCGTCGGGTTTGCCGACCGACGGCAGGCCGTGGCCGCGCAGCCGAAAGCGCTGGC
>JANOZI010000999.1:0-3232 GCA_031429375.1 Acidobacteriota bacterium
TGCATGACCGACGCCCTCGGTATTTGCAACGCCGACGTGGTGTTGCCGGTGGTCCCGATGTTTCACGTCAACGCGTGGGGTGTTCCGTACGCCACGGCCATGGCCGGCTCCAAGCTGGTGCTGCCGGGCCCGGGACTCGACCCGGTCAACTTGATGAACCTGATCGAAACCGAACAGGCGACCAACCTGCTAGGCGTTCCAACCGTGTGGATGGCGCTGCTGAACCATGCGAGGGCGCAGGGTAAGAAGTTGAGCTCCGTCAAGAAGGTCGTGATCGGGGGATCGGCATGTCCCCCGTACATGATCGAGGCGTGGGAGAAAGAACACGGCGCCAGCGTGATCCACGCGTGGGGCATGACCGAGATGAGCCCGGTCGGCACGACCGGCGTTCTGCTGCCGCAGCACGAGGCCCTGCCGGATGCCCAGCGCTTTGCGTTCAAGGCCAAACAGGGCCGCCCCGTGTACGGTGTCGATCTGCGCCTGGTCGATGATGACGGCGCGGTGATTGCGCACGACGGCAAGACCTCGGGACATTTGCAGGTGAAGGGACCGTGGGTCGCCGCCTCGTACTACAAGCGCGAGCGCGACGAGGCGCACCAGGACGGCTGGTTCTACACCGGCGACATCGGCACGATCGATCAGGACAGCTACCTGCAGATCACCGATCGCAGCAAGGACGTGATCAAGTCGGGCGGCGAGTGGGTGAGCAGTATCGACCTCGAGAACGCCGCGATGAGCCACCCGTCCGTGCAGCACGCCGCCGCGATCGGCCTGCCGCATCCCAAGTGGCAGGAGCGGCCGATGCTGATCGTCGTGAAGGCGCCCGGCAAGGACGTCACCCAGGACGAGCTGCGCAAGTTCCTCGAAACCAAGCTCGTGAAGTGGTGGCTGCCCGATGCCATCGAGTTCATCGACGCGCTGCCGCTCGGCGCCACCGGCAAGGTGCTCAAGCGCGAGCTGCGGACCAGGTTCGCCGACTACAAGCTGCCCGAAGCGGCTGCGCGACCAAGCTGAGCCAACGTGCGAAACCACATTGTCATCGTTGCCCTTTGCCTCGGCGCCCTGGCCGGTGCGCTCGCCTTCGCCCGGCAGGCCGACGTCAACTGGACCGTGAATGGCGGCGAGGGCAACATCCGCTACTCGCCGCTGACGCAGATCGACCGCACGAATGTCCGCAACCTGCAAGTGGCGTGGACTTACGACAGCCGCGACGCGTTCAAAGACTCAGAAATGCAAAGCAACCCCATCGTCGTCGACGGGGTGCTGTTTGCGACCACGCCGACGATGAAGGTTGTGGCGGTGAATGCGGAGACGGGCCAGGAGATCTGGAAGTTCGATCCGAGCGGCGGTGCCAAACCGGGCTCGCGCTTCCGTCACCGGGGTGTCGCGGTGCATGCCGATCGCGTGTTCGTCAGCTATCGCAATTTTCTGTGGGCGCTCGACAAGACCACCGGGCAGCCGATCTCATCGTTCGGCACGGACGGCCGCATCGACTTGCGCGAGGGCCTCGGCCGCCCGCCCGCCGGCCTCAGCGTCAGCGCCAGCACGCCCGGCGTCGTGTTCGAGGATCTGCTGATCATGCCGAGCAGCGTGCCGGAAACACTTCCCGGCACGCCCGGACACATCCGCGCGTTCGACGTGAAGACGGGGAAGCAGCGCTGGATCTTCCACACCATTCCGCAACCGGGCGAGCTGGGCTACGACACGTGGCCGAAGGACGCCTACAAGATCACAGGTGGTGCCAATGCGTGGGCCGGCGTTACGGTGGACCCGAAGCTCGCGATGGTGTTTGCGGCCACCGGTTCCGCCTCATTCGATTTCTACGGCGTCACACGCCACGGCGACAACCTGTTCGCGAACTGCGTGCTCGCGCTGGATGCGCGCACGGGCAAACGCATCTGGCATTTCCAGGGCATCAAGCATGACCTGTGGGACTGGGACTTTCCCGCCCCGCCAAGCCTGGTGACGGTCAGGCGGAATGGCCGATCGGTCGAAGCCGTTGCGCAGACCACGAAATTCGGCGATGTCTTCGTCCTGGACCGCCGGACCGGCACACCGCTCTTCCCGATCGAATACCGCGAAGCGCCGCGATCGCAGGTTGATGGAGAGCGGACCGCGCCGACGCAGCCGCGGCCAACCAGGCCGCCGCCGTTTGCGCGGCAGGGCCTCACCGAGGCGATGTTGACGACCCGCACGCCCGAGGCGCACGCGGCCGTGCTCGCGCGGTTCCGGAAGCTCAAGTCCGGTTTTCTCACGCCGCCCTCATTCGAGGGCACGATCGTGTTCCCCGGGTTCGACGGCGGCGCGGAATGGGGTGGCTCGGCGTTCGATCCGGATACGGGATTGCTCTACGTCAACTCGAACGAGATGGCGTGGATCGTCAAGATCATCCCCAACAACGACACCTCGCTCTACAACGCCAACTGCGCGACCTGCCACCGCGAGGATCGAACAGGCAGCCCGATGGCGCCGTCGCTCGTCGACATCGGCAAGCGCATGTCCCGCGACGAGATCGCGGCCGTCGTGCGTCAGGGCACGGGCCGCATGCCGGCGTTCCCCGACATGGGCGCGCGCAACATCAACGATGTCGCCGAGTTTCTGGTGACCGGCATCGACAAGGGCGCCGATCCGAAACTGAAGAGCGATCCCAACTGGCTGAAGTACCGCAACGACGGCTACACGATTTTCGTCGACCCCGACGGCTACCCAGCGATCGCGCCGCCGTGGGGCACGCTCAATGCGATCGATCTCAATGAAGGCACGATCCGCTGGAAGATCCCGTTCGGCGAGTTTCCGGAGCTGGCGGCGAAGGGCTTGACCAATACCGGCAGCGACAACTATGGCGGTCCGGTCGTGACCGCGAGCGGGTTGCTGTTCATTGGCGCCACCAACTTCGACAAGAAGTTCCGCGCCTACGACAAGCTGACCGGGGCGCTGCTGTGGGAGACGATCCTTCCCGCGGCAGGCAACGCCACCCCATCGATATACCAGATCAAGGGGCGGCAATATGTCGTGATCGCCTGTGGCGGCGGCAAGAACGGCGCACCGTCGGGCAGCAGCATCGTGGCTTTCGCGCTGCCCGGAAAATAGCGATAGCATTCACGGCCTGAGGTGCCTGTCATGCCCCGACGAACGTCTCTCGCTGTCCTTCTCGCGGCCATCGCCGTGATGGCCGCGGCCGTCGCCGCCGATGCCTCGCCCGTCAAGCTGGCGCGGCATCCCGATTACAACG
>JANOZI010001000.1:0-2411 GCA_031429375.1 Acidobacteriota bacterium
CTCCACGATGCGCCCGCGCTCGAGCACGTAGATCCGGTCGGCGTGCAGCACGGTGCTCAAGCGATGCGCGATGAGGACGGTGATGACGTCGGCCGCTTCCGCCACGTCGCGCATGGTGCGACTGATCTCCTCCTCGGTCAGCGAGTCGAGCGAGCTGGTGGCTTCGTCGAACACGAGCAACTGCGGATCGCGCAGCAACGCGCGCGCGATCGACAACCGCTGCTTCTCGCCACCCGAGATTTTCATTCCGCCTTCACCGATCACCGTATCGAGCCCCTTGTCGGCGCGCGTGAGCAGTGAGGTGGCGGCCGAGCGGCGCAGGACGTCGAGGCACTGAGCGTCAGTGGCGTCGGGATGCACGAACAGCAGATTCTCGCGGATGGTGCCGCTGAAGAGCTGCGCATCCTGCGTCACGAAGCCGATCCGCTCGCGGAAGCGGTCGAGATCCACGCGCTCGCTCGGCACGCCATTGTAGAGAATTTCTCCCGACCCCGGGCGATACAGCCCGACGAGCAGCTTCACGAGCGTCGTCTTGCCTGCGCCCGACGGCCCGACGAACGCGACGGTCTGCCCGCGCTGCACCTGGAACGACACGCCCGCCAGCGCGGGCGCCGACGCCGTCGCATGAGTGAAGCTCACATCGCCGAACGCCAGGGTGCGCAGATCGTCCACCGCGACGGGATCGACCGGCTTCGGATCGATGGGGATCTCGAAAATGGCGTCGAAGTTGGCGAGCGACGCCTCGGTCTCCCGATAGATGTTGATGACGTTCCCCAGCTCCTGCAGCGGGCCGAAGATGAAGAACGAATAGATGAGGAGCGAAAAGAACTGCCCGACCGTGATCTGCTGCGCGAAGATCAGATACAGCATCAGGAACAGGATGCTGGTCCTGAGGAAGTTGACCGCGGTGCCCTGGATGAAGCTCAGGCTCCTGAGGTAGCGCACCTTCCGCAATTCGAGCCGCAGAATCTTGTCGGTCGTGCCGTTCAGCCGGCCGATTTCCTGTTGCGCCAGGCCAAGGCTCTTGACCAGCTCGATGTTGCGCAGCGACTCCGTTGTCGAGCCGGCCAGCGCCGTGGTTTCGGCGACGATGACCTTTTGGATGACTTTGATCTTGCGGCTCAAGATGGAGCTGAGCACGCCGAGGACGGGCACCGTGAGGAAGTAGACCGGGGCGATCAGCCAGTGCACGCTGAAGGCGTAGACCATCACGAAGATGATGCCGACCAGCGACGTGAACAGGACGTTAATCGACACCGCGATCAGTTTTTCAACGTCGGTCCTGACCTTCTGCAGCTTGCCGAGCGTTTCGCCGCTGCGCTGGTCTTCGAACGTCGAGTACGGCAGGTCGAGCGAATGCCGGATGCCGTCGGCGTAGAGCTGGGCGCCGAGCCGCTGCGTGATGACGCTGATGACGTAGTCCTGGAAGTTCTTCGCCACGCGCGACACGAACGCCACGCCCATCGCCGCCGCCAGCAACAGACTGACGCCGCGAAAGAACTGTCCGGTCGAGTAGTCCTGGAAGCGGGTGGCGTACTCGTCGATCACGTAGCGGAAGATCAGCGGATCGAGCAGCGAGAAGACCTGGTTGATCGTGGCCAGCACCAGCGCGAGTGCCACGAGGGAGGTGTAGTTCCGGAGATACGAGAAGAGCAGCTTCATGACAATCTGACAGGCGCATCGTAGCTGCCGGAGCGCATCGGCGACAAGGTGTCGCCGAGGCATCTGCGCTGGCGAGCCCGGCCGAGTTGACACGGCTGAGCCGGTACGTGCACGTTACGTGCATGGACGTCAAGACCATCACGATCGACACGGCAGGGAGAGCCTAATGGCGTTCATCGATTACGTTTCTGCCCTCGCTTTGGCGCCCGGAGACCGTGTCGCCGACCCAGACAATATCATTCAGATCCACGCCGTTCATCCCGCGGTGATGCGCCAGCATTACGAGCTCTACAGGCAACTGATGCATCGCGACGGGCCCTTGTCGCGACGCGAGCGGGAACTGCTGGGCGTCCGCGTCTCGGCGCTCAATCACTGCCACTATTGACTGCACCATCACGGAGCGGGCCTCCGTGCCATCCTTATCAAAGAGGGCATGACCGCGGACGACCGCGACGCCGTCGTGCGCGGACTACAAACCTCACCGATCACGGCACCTCACCTGCTTGCGGCCGAACCGGGCCTGCTGGCCTACGCCGACGTGCTGACGCTGACACCGCAGGCCGTGACCCGCGCGCACATCGACGCGCTTCGTCTCGCCGGGTACGACGACCGGGCCATCCACGACGCGTGCGCCATCATTGGTTACTTTGCGTTCGTGAATCGCATAGCGGATGGCCTGGGAGTGCAACTGGAGGGCCGTCCCGGCGCTGAATAGAACGCCGGCCGGCGTGGCCGCCTACCGCGCCGTT
>JANOZI010001001.1:0-3002 GCA_031429375.1 Acidobacteriota bacterium
GCCGCCTGGCGGGTAGAAGCGATCGGGGATCGGCAGCTCGCGGAACTCCACTTGATCGGGCGTGGCCGCCCAGAGCCGTTCGCAGATCCCTTCCTCTTCCACGAGACGGCAGATCAGGGCGCCCTTCGATCCGTAGAGCCGCGCCTCGATGCCCGGGTAGTTGCCGATCGTCACGAAACTGGTCTGGATCGATCCCAGCGCGCCGTTGGCGAACTCGCCGATGAAGATGTCGCCATCGTCGATGTTCATGCGCATCATCCGTCCGGTTTGCCGGACCATGCGTTCGGGGATGAAGTTGCGCATGGTGCCGACCACGCTCGTCAGGTCGGCGCCGACGAGCAGGTGGCCGATGTCGATGATCGGCGCGCCGTAGCCTTCGAGCGACGACACGTGCAGGACGGCCGGGTCGGCGTCGGGATCGACCTGGCGCAGCGGGACCTTCGGGTCGAGCCACTGCGAGTTCTGTTCGAAGCCGTTGAAGATGAACGGGTCGCCGATAAAGCCCTCACCAACGAGATGCCGCATGTAGCGCATCGAAGGCGCGTAGCGAAACGTGAAGCCGAGCTTGGTCTTGAGGCCTTTCGACCTGGCGAACGCCGCGGCCTTTCGCGTGTAGTGAAAATCGTAGGCCACCGGCTTCTCACACAGCACGTGCTTGCCGGCTTCGAGTGCCGCCCACGCGAGCTCGGCATGGGTGTGGCTTGGCGTGCACACATCGATCACATCGATGTCGGCGCGCGCCATCAACTCCTGGTGGTCGCGGCCGGCGAAGGGAATGCCGAACCGGCTGGCCGCGGCGCGGGCCAGGTCTTCGTGCGGGTCGGCGATCGCGACGATCTCGCAGCGCGTGTCGCGCTTGAAACCGGGGAGGTGGGCCAGCGTCGCCCATGCGCCGGCGCCCAGCACGCCGACGCGGATGGTTCCAGGGGAAGTCATGCGGCGCGAGTATAGCGGCAGGCGGCAGTCCAGGCGGATGGACGGACAGATTGACATACATATGTCTCATAATGGATGATGTGACATATGAGGACGACTGTCCGCCTCGATCCGGGACTGCTCGATCGCGCCCGCGAGGCCGCCGAAGAACGGGGTGAAACGCTCACCAGCTTGATCGAGCGTGGCCTTCGGCTCGTCCTGGCACGCGGCGACGCGCCCCAGCTGCGCCGCCGCGTGCGCTTGCCCGGGGCGCACGCCACCGGCGGCACGCTGCCGGGCGTTGACCTTAACGACTCTGCCGCGCTGCTCGATGTGATGGACGACCGCGCGTGATCCTGTGCGACGTCAACGTCGTCCTCTACGCCTTTCGCAAGGACGCGGTTGATCACCCGCGATACCGCGCGTGGTTGGAAGAAGCGGTGAACGGCGCCGGCGCCTACGGCATGGCTCCTCAAGTGCTGTCCTCAATGATTAGGGTGAGCACGCATCCGCGCGTGTTTGTGCATCCCAGCCGTCTCGACGAAGCGCTCAACTTCTCGCGCGTCCTGATCGATCAACCCAATTGCGTGAGCGTGCAGCCCGGGCCGCGGCATTGGGACATCTTCACCGCGTTATGCCAGCAGGCTGACGCCACCGGAAACCTCGTGCCGGATGCGTGGTTCGCCGCGATGGCGATCGAATCCGGTTGCGAGTGGATCACCACCGACCGCGACTACGCCCGTTTCAAAGGCTTGCGCTGGCGCCCGCCGTTCTAACGTAGTTGCTTGCGCGACGAACACGCGCACTCGGCACTCGAGGCACTCGAGGCACTCGAGGCACCCGAGGCACCCGAGGCACCCAAGGCACCCAAGGCACCCAAGCACTGTACGCACTCGGCACCGTACGCACCGTACGCACTATAGTCGTCCGAGTGCCCACTGCTGTTGTTAGTGCCAAAGGCGAGGACCGGATCCGTGGCGGCCACCCCTGGATTTATCGCTCCGACGTCATGGACGTCTCAGCCGAACGCGGCGCGGTGATGGAAGTGCGCGGCCCGCGCGACCGCCTGCTCGGTCACGCCTTGTTCAGCCCCGAGTCGCAGATCACGCTGCGGATGCTGACCCGCGACGACCGGGAAATCGACATCGCGTTCTGGCGCGCGCGCCTCGAAACCGCGATCCGGTTCCGCGACACCCTCGAAATCGATGCCACCGCCTTTCGCCTGGTTCACGGCGAAGCCGATCTGCTTCCTTCGCTCATCGTCGATCGCTACGGCGACTACCTGGTCGTGCAGGCGCTGTCGCACGGCATGGACCAGATGATGCCGGCCATCGTGTCGCTGCTCGTCGAGCTGACCGGCGCCAAAGGCATTCTCGCGCGCAACGATCCCAAGGTCCGCCTGCTGGAAGGCCTCGAGCAGATAGTCGAGGTGCTTCACGGCGACATCCCGGACACGATCGCCGTGCGGGAGGGCGCCATCCATTACGAGGTCGATCCCCGGCACGGACAGAAGACGGGGTTGTTTCTCGACCAACGGGAGAACCGCGATGCCGCCGCGCGCTACGCGCACGGCGCGCTGCTCGACTGCTTCAGTTACAACGGCGGGTTTGCGCTGGCGCTCGCGTCGCGCTGCCAGTCGGTCGAAGCCCTGGACATCTCCGCCGATGCCGTGGCCCGCATCACCGCCAACGCCGTCGCCAACGGCATCGGCAATCTCACCGCGCGCGAGGTCAACGTCTTCGACGAATTGCGCCACCTCGAGCGCGAGGGCGCCCGCTACGACACCATCGTGCTGGACCCGCCGGCCTTTGCCAAGAACAAGGCCTCGGTTCCAAAAGCGATGGCCGGTTACAAGGAAATCAACCTCCGGGCGTTGAGGCTGCTGACGCCGGGCGGCATTCTCGTGACCTGCAGCTGTTCCTACAATGTGGACGAAGCCATGTTCGCCGCGGCCATCCACGAGGCCTCCGTCGATGCCCATACCCCAGTGACGGTGGTCGAAAAGCGCATGCAGGGCCGCGATCATCCCGTGCTGTTGGGGGTCCCCGAAACGTATTACCTGAAGAGCTTCATTCTGCGGAAAGTCG
>JANOZI010001002.1:0-7297 GCA_031429375.1 Acidobacteriota bacterium
GAAAAGGCAATCCGGCGGCTCCGGGCCGGGCTGATGCCACCGGCGGGCGCGCCGCGACCAGACGCGGCGAGCCTGAGTGCGCTGGCGTCGGCCCTGGAGGCGTCGCTTGATCGCAGCGCCAGCGCCCGTCCATTCGCCGGCGCGCCGGAACTGCACCGGTTGAACCGCACCGAGTACCGCAACTCGATTCGCGATCTCCTCGGCCTGGATGTCGACGTGTCCTCGATGTTGCCGCCTGATGAAATCGGCCGGGGCTTCGACAACATGGCCGACGCACTCTCGGTGAATCCGGCCCTCGTGCAGGGCTATGTGCGGGCCGCGAGCAAGATCAGCCGCGAGGCCGTCGGGGACCCCCACGTGGCCCCCGCGATGACGATGTACAAGGTGGCTAAGGTCGTGAACCAGATGCGCCATGTGGACGGCGCACCGCTCGGCACGCGCGGCGGCACCGCCGTCGTCCACCACTTCCCGGCCGACGGTGAGTACACCTTTCACCTGGCGATGTACTACGACTACCTCGAGACCCTCTTCGGTCAGAGCCTGCCGGCCAATCTGCAGGGGCAGCAGATCGAGGTGTCGGTGGATGGCGCACGCGCGGCGATCTTCACCATCGATCCTGCCATTCCGGAAACGAAGAACCTGCTGGTCACCCCGAAAATCAAGATTACCGCGGGCCCGCACCGGGTGGCGGCGGCTTTTCTCGCCAAGTTCGACGGTCCAACGGAAGATCAGTTCCGCCAGGTCGAGCAGTCGATGATCGACATCAGCGCGGGGGTTCCCGGCCTGATCGCCCTCCCTCACTTGCTGTCGATGACCATCGCCGGGCCTTTCACCGTTACGGGCGTGTCCGATACGCCGAGCCGGCGCAAGATTTTCAGCTGCACGCCCGCGTCCGACATCGCCGAACCGCGCTGCGCGCGAGCCATCATCGCGCGGTTGGCCCGGCAGGCATTTCGTCGACCCGCGACCGAAGCGGACATCGAATTCCTGTTCAATTACTACAAGGAAGGCCGCAAGGAAGGGACCTTCGAGACCGGCATCCGTCTGGCGATCCAGGCGATGATCGCGAGTCCAAGATTCCTGTTCCGATTCGAGCCGGTGCCCACCACGGCTGCATCCGGCGCGAACTTCCGCGTGGACGACGTGGGTCTGGCCTCGCGGCTGTCGTACTTCCTCTGGAGCCGCGCGCCCGACGACGCGCTGCTGGCGCTCGCGTCACAGGGCAAGCTGCAGGATCCCGTCGTGTTCGAGCGTGAGGTGCGCCGCATGCTGGCCGATCCCAAGGCGGACGCGCTGGTCGACAACTTTGCCTTCCAGTGGCTCCGCCTGCAAAGCGTCAAAGAAGCGGATCCGGACGGCGGGCTCTTTCCCAACTTCACGCGCAATCTTGGCGAGTCGATGACGCGCGAAACAAAACTGCTCTTCGGCAGCATCATGCGCGAAGACCGCAGCATCGTCGACCTGCTCACAGCCGACTACACGTTTGTGGACGAGACGCTGGCCAGGTATTACGGCATTCCCAACGTGCAAGGCAGCGGGTTCAGGCGTGTGCCCGTGACCGATCCCAATCGCTACGGACTGCTCGGACACGGCAGCGTCCTCACCCTCACCTCGCTGGCGACGCGCACCTCGCCGGTCCTGCGCGGGAAATACGTGATGGAGGTGCTGCTCGGCGTGGCGCCCCCGGCGCCGCCCGCGAACGTGCCGCCGTTGATGGAGAACGTGGAGAACCAGAAGGCGCTGCCGGTGCGCGAGCGGCTGGAGCAGCATCGCCGCAATCCCGCGTGTGCCGGGTGTCATCGGATGATGGATCCGATCGGTCTCTCGCTGGAAAACTTCAACGCCGTCGGCCTGTGGCGCGCCCACGATAGCGGCACGCTGGTGAATCCGTCCGGCCAGTTGTACGACGGCACGCCGCTTGATGGTCCGGCCAGCTTGAGGACGGCTATTCTGAATCGTAAGGATTCGTTCATTACGGCCTTCACCGAGAACTTCCTGGCCTACGGCCTCGGGCGGCTGCTCGACCATCGCGACATGCCGACCGTTCGCGCCATCGCGCACGACGCCGGAAAGAACGGCGACCGGTTCTCTTCATTCGTGCTCGGCGTCGTCACGAGCGTGCCATTCCAGATGCGGCGCGCGGACGAATCGGTGACGACGGCCGCCGGGGGTAGTCAAGGTCGGCTGGAGAAATCACGCCGTCACTAGTGCAGGGGGCACCAGGAATCCATGTACATCACGAAGAAGTACCTGTCACGCCGCGCGGTTCTTCGGGGCATGGGCGCCACGATGGCGCTCCCGCTCCTGGACGCGATGGTGCCGGCGCAAACGCTGCTCCGCAAGACGGCCGCCGCGCCTCGGACCCGGCTGGCGTGCATCGAGCTGGTGCACGGCAGCGCGGGCAGCACGCAGGACGGCCTCGACAAGCATTACTGGATGCCGGCGACGGAGGGCGCGGACTTCGACTTCACGATGATCCTGAAGCCGCTCGAGCCGTTCCGCAAATACCTGACGGTGGTCACCCAAACGGACCTGCGCGCGGCCGAAGCCTGGTCGGCGGCTGAAGAGGGAGCGGACCACTTTCGATCGAGTGCCGTATTCCTGACGGCGGCCCATCCCAAGCAGACCGAGGGGTCCGACGTCGTCGCCGGCACGTCAATCGATCAAATCTACGCGCAGCGGTTCGGCCAGGACACGCCGTTGCCCTCGCTGCAGCTCGGGATCGAGAACGTGGACGCGAGCGGGGCCTGCGGCTTCAACTACGCGTGCGTCTACTCGGGACCCATCAGCTGGTCGTCGCCGACCACGCCCATGCCGATGACCATCGATCCACGGATGGCGTTCGAGAATTTGTTCGGTGACGGCGGCTCGCCCACCGATCGAGCGGCCCGGCAGCGTGCCAACCGGAGCATTCTGGACGGCATCACGCGCGACGCCGGACGGCTGCAGAAGGACCTCGGCGCCAGGGATCGGGCCCGGCTCAACGACTACCTGGAGAGCGTGCGCGAGATCGAACGACGCATCCAGAAGATCGAGCAGCGTAACGCGAGCGGCGGCGAGCGGGCGCTTCCCGCCGCGCCGATTGGCGTGCCCGACTCGTGGGAAGAGCACGTCAAGCTGATGTTCGATCTGCAGGTGCTGGCCTTCTCCTCCGAGGTGACGCGGGTGTCGTCGTTCAAGATGAGCCGGGACACGAGCAACCGGATTTTTCCGGAGAGCGGGATCAAGGCGCCCTTCCATTCGATGTCGCACCACGGGTCGGTGCCGTCGAAAATTCTGGAGTACGCCAGGCTCAACCTCTATCACATGGGGTTGTTCCCTTACTTCCTGGAGAAACTCAGGAACACGCCGGACGGCGACGGGAACCTTCTGGATCATTCGCTCATTCTCTGGGGCAGCCCGATGGGCGATTCCAACGTGCACGCGCATAAGCGCCTGCCGGTGCTGCTCGTGGGCCAGGCCAACGGCCAGGTCAAGGGAAACCAGCACGTGAAATGCAAGGACGAGACGCCCTACGCCAATGTGCTGCTGACCATGCTGCGCAAGCTGGGTGTCGAGCAGCCGGCAATCGGCGATAGCACTGGCGAGGTAAGCATATGAAAACCGTCGGCACCGCCGTTCTTTCCGCGCTGCTCCTTGCGGCCAACGTGTCGGCCGCACCAGTCGACACGCGGCTCATCGACGCGGCCCGGCAACGCGACATCGCCACGGTCCGCGCGCTCATCGGTCAGGGCGCCAACGTCAACGTCGCGGACGGCGACGGCAGTACCGCCCTCCACTGGGCGGCCTCGCACGGCAACCTCGAAATGACCGCGCTGCTGCTGAAGGCCGGCGCTTCCGTCACGGCCACCACACGCATCGGCTTGATGACGCCACTCTTCATGGCCGCCCGCAACGGCAGCGACGCCGTCATCGGCGCGCTGCTGCAGGCGGGGGCGAGCGCCCGTGAGGTCAATACCAACGGGACGACCGTGTTGATGGCCGCGGCCTCGTCCGGCAACGGGGCGGCGGTGAAGCTGCTGATCGACGGCGGCGCCGATGTCAGCGCGAAAGATGTGACGAATGGTCAGACCGCCCTGATGTTCGCCGCCGCTCGCAATGGCGCCGCCGCGATTCAGGTACTGCTCGCGCACGGCGCCGACGCCGGGGTCACCACGAAGGTCGTGAAGATGGAGAAGGTCCGCGTCGACGCCAACGGCGATCCCCTGCCGCCTGCGGAGGCCGAGAAGGCCGCGGCGAAGGAGGCCGCGGGAAATCGCCGCGACCAACGCGTCTACGGGGCCACGGTCGTCGGCGGACTCACCGCGTTGCACTTTGCCGCGCGCGAGGGCCACCTGGCGGCGGTTCGCGCGCTGATCGAGGGCGGCGCCGATGTGAACCTCGCAAGTGCCGGCGAGAAGACGCCGCCGATGACGCTGGCCATCATCAATGGCCACATGGACATTGCCAAAGTCCTGCTGGATCGTGGCGCAGACCCGACGCTGGCCAACATCGACGGCCTCACCGCGCTCTACGCCACGATCGACATGCGGTGGCGACACAACAGCTGGTACCCCCAGCCCACCATCGACGAGGAGCAGACGACCTACCTCGACTTCATGGCGGCGCTCGTCGGCCGCGGCGCCGACGTGAATGCGCGGGTGGCGCGCAAGCTGTGGTTCCGGAAGTTCCGCTACGGCGACGACTGGGTCGAGCCCGAGGGGGCCACCGCCTTCTGGCGCGCGGCGCAGGCCAACGACGTGGCGGCGATGCGGCTGCTGGCCAGTCGTGGCGCCGATCCGAATCTCGCCACCGAGCAAGGCGTGACGCCGCTGATGGTGGCCGCCGGCATCGGGTTCGAGTATCAGGGCACCAACGTCGTTCCGGATGCACGCATGGCCGCAGTTCAGTACCTGGTGGACGAGTTGCACGCCAATGTGAACGCGAAGGACTCGAAGGATTACACCACCCTGCACGGCGCCGCGTACGTCGGCCACAACGAGGCTATCAAGTACCTGGTGTCGAAAGGGGCTGACCCAAAAGCCAGGGCCAAAGGCCGCCTCGGCGGCACGCAGGGTGCCGTGGACGTAACGGCGGGCAGTGGCGATACCGTGGCTGACATGGCCAATGGGCCGCGCGAAAAGTCCCTGTTGCATCCTGACACGGTGAAGCTGCTCGAAAGCCTCGGGTCCGAGAACTCGCACGATTGCCGCTCCACGGCCTGCGTGAACAACACCAAGGCCGAGAAACCCGAGAAGCCGCCCGGTCGATAGTCGAGCGCAATGCCATTCGAGTTGATCCGGGGGGTCGGTTGCGTCGTGCTCGTGGGCGCAATCGGCGCCCCGGTGTTATTTTCGCAGGACTACAAGCCGAACCTCCCGATCGATCACCCCGCGATCCAATACCCACAGACACCGGCGCGCGACCGCGTTGCCTTGCTGGCAGACCAGTTGCGGCGCGGCGCAACCGCCGTGTGGCCAGGGCAAAGTGGCACAGTGCACGCGGTGTCCGGCCTGCTCGCCCGGCTCGACGTGAACGCCGATTCGCAGATGCTGGTGTTTTCCAAGACGAGCGCCCAGTCGGCCCGCATCGACCCGGACCACCCGCGGGCCCTCTATTTCACCGACGACGTCGTCGTCGGCTACGTGCCGGATGCGCCGCATCTGGAGATCGCCGCCGTCGATCCGGTTCAGGGCCCGGTGTTCTACACGATGAGCACCGGCGCACAGTCGGCGATTGCCCGGTGACGACCTGCCTCCAGTGCCATCAGGGTCCGAATACCGCCGGCGTTCCCGGCCTCTATGTCGGTTCGGTCATTCCCGGGCCGACCGGTACGCCGCTACGCGACGAGAGCGCCATCATCACGGACCATCGCAGCGACTTCAAGGATCGCTGGGGCGGATGGTACGTGACGGCGCGGCGCGGCGAGCAAGCCGACCGCGCCAATGCGGTGGCGGCGAGTCCGGCCGAGCCAGAAACGCTGGTGCGCGAAGCGCAGCAGAACCTCGCCAGCCTGGCGGGCCGCTTCAATCCCGCCGGCTACCCCACTCAGACCAGCGACATTGTGGCCCTGATGACCTTTGAGCATCAGACACAGATGACCAACCTCATCACCCGTGTCGGCTGGAGCGCACGCCTCGCCGCTCACGCGGGTCGCTCCGATGTGGCCACCGACGGCTCACTGGTGGCGGATATCGACGAACTGGTCCACTACATGCTGTTCGGCGGCGAAGCGCCGCTGAAGGAACCGATCGAGGGCGTCTCCACCTTCACGCGGTCCTTTGCCCGGCGCGGTCCGCGAGATCGTCGCGGGAGGTCGCTGCGCGATTTCGACCTGCACACGCGGCTGTTCCGCTACCCGCTGAGTTACATGATCTACAGCGCCGCGTTCGACGCGTTACCCGAGGCCGCGCGCGAGACGATCTATCGCCGCCTGTACGAAGTGCTCGCTGGAGGCGACCAGAGCCCGCGATACGCCCACGTCTCCGCCAGCGATCGGCGCGCCATCCTGGACATTCTGCGAGAGACGAAGTCCCATCTCCCGGGATACTGGCGCGCGGGCCGGTAGCCGGCCTATTTTCTTCTCGGCTTGTAAACGTGGGTCGCCTGGCCGAAGAACACCTCGGCGGCTTCCATCAGCGTTTCCGTCAGCGTCGGATGGGGATGGATCGACAGCTTCATGTCCGATGCGGTGGCACCCATTTCGATCGCCAGCACGCCTTCGGCGATCAGCTCGCCCGCCCCAGACCCGACGATGCCGACGCCGAGAATGCGCTCGGTCTCTGGGTCGATCAGCAGCTTGGTCAAGCCGTCCACGCGATCGATCGCAATCGCGCGGCCCGAGGCCGGCCACGGGAACTTGGCGACCTCGACCCTGATGCCCTGCTTCTCGGCCTCGGCTTCGGTCAGACCGGCCCACGCGATTTCCGGATCGGTGAACACCACGGCCGGAATCGCGGCCGGCTCGAACACCGCCCTCTGCCCCTCGATTGCTTCGACCGCCACGCGCGCTTCGTGTGACGCCTTGTGCGCCAGCATCGGCTCGCCGGCGACGTCGCCGATCGCGAAGATGGTCGGCTCCGCCGTGCGGCGCTGGCCGTCGGTCTCGATGAAGCCCCTGGCGTCGACCTTGACCCTGGTTTTCCCGAGGCCCTCGATCGTCGCATTCGGTCTGCGGCCGATCGACACCAGCACGTAGTCGTAGTTCGCTTCCTTCGGCGCACCCTCGCCCTCGAACGACACGGTGATTGCAGGCGGGTCTGAAGACCCGCCTCTACCAACCTCCTTCATCGCGGTGACCTTGGTCGATACCATGATC
>JANOZI010001003.1:0-4032 GCA_031429375.1 Acidobacteriota bacterium
GCGCAACGACCAGCGAGACCACCGTTACCGCCAACAGCACTGTGTCCATACTCCCGTCCTACCTTCAAGCCCCCCGCCTTCGCGCCGCCTCCGCTCTTCGAGCTTCGTCGAGGTCTCGCTGTAGCGCCCCGCGCGAAGGCGGAAAGGCAACGGCGGGCAAGCAAGCCCTCTATCTCAGCCTGAACTCGACGCCGACTTGCACGACCACATCGACCGGCACGCCCTTCATGCGTCCAGGCGAGAAGCGCCACTGCCGCACGGCCTGCACTGCGCGATCGTTCAACCCGGAGGGTAGCCCGCGCAGAATCTTGATGTCGCCGACAGTGCCGTTGCTGCGCACCACGATTTCGAGCTCGACTTCACCCGCAATGTTGGCGCGGCGTGCTTCGTCGGTGTAGTCCGCCTTCACTTCGCGCAGCAGGCGTGGCGGCTCGACGCCGCTGCCGGGACGGAACGGACCGCCGCCGGTGCCGCCGCCCGAGCCGTCGCCAATGCCGCTGCCGTCGCCTTCGCCGAGTCCGGTGCCGCGTCCCGAGCCCACGCCGCCGCCTGTGCCCGGGCCCGGGCTTGGAGGAACTTCCGGGGCCTTCGCCAGCACGCCTTCACGCTCCTGGGGATCGGCCGGTTTGAGCACGATCGGCGCCACCACCTGCTTCGCTTCAAGCGGCTTCGGCGGTTCAGGCGGTGGCGGAGCCGGCCTCATTGGCGGCGGCAACGCGCGCGCTGGAACAGGACTGCTGATTTTCGCGATGCCTTTGCGTTGCGCCTTCGGAGGCGGGGTCTTGAATTTCAATCCGCCGCCACCGCCGCCGCCCCCCGGGCCCGGCGTCGCGAGGAACACCAGACGGATCGGCTCGTCCTTGATCGGCTCGGTGCGCTCGTCCGCAACGGCGAACCCCAGGCTGGCGATGAACATGATCGTGGCCACCGCCAGCGCATGCAGGCTGGTTGAGACGATCAACGGCACGGTCGTGGCGCGCGTCTTTTGCGCCCCATTCGAAAACAGCTCGCGGCCAAGGCCCATGGCATCGGGCACACCGACCGCGCTTCCTGCAGACAGCGCGCGCACGGCGCGGACCGCCTCTGCATGCGCGACAAACGCGGTGAGGTCTGGATGCCCGCCGCCGATCGGCAGCTGTGCCGCAATCGAGCGGATTTCGCCGCGCGCGAGCAGCGCCTCCACCCGGGCTTCGGACACGCCGGCCGCAGCCGCGATGTCGCGGGCGGAATACACGTCGGAAGAAAGGGCGCTTAACATGGCTGTGCTACTCGCGTTATCGCAAAACCCTTGCCGTCCGGTCGCGACCGGCCGATGCCCTCATGATCAGGCTTTTCGGCCACATTTCACGAAATCTTTGCGCCGAGGTCCCAGATGATCTGTGGTGCTTTGGGGACGGCTGTCCAATGTAGGATGCAGCGCCACGGCGGAAGGGACAGCCCCAGGCCCCGAGCCTCAAGACTCAATTCCAGTTAAGGTAGGATTTGGATGCTTTAAGGTTCTTAAATGCGCTACGTGTTTGGTCATTGCCGTCTCGATACGTCGAGCAGGGATCTCACCCGCGACGCGGTGGCGGTGCACCTTTCGCCAAAAGCGTTCGAGCTGCTCAAGTTGCTGATTGAAGCCCGGCCCCGCGTCTTGCCCAAAGCGGAGCTGATGGAGCAGTTGTGGCCCGACGCGTTCGTGGTCGAGGCCAACCTGCCCGTGCTGATCGGCGAAGTCCGTTCGGCGGTCGGCGACCACGCCTCCGGCCCCAGCGTGATCAAGACGCATCACGGCGTCGGCTACAGTTTCGTAGCCGACGTCCGCGAAGTGCGGCCCGACACGGACATTACCAACCCCGGCCCGGTCCTGGTGCTGCGTGTCGGCAGCCGCCGGATCGTCCTCGGACCGGGCATCACCACCGTCGGCCGCGATCACGAGGGCGATGTGTACTTGAACGACCCGAGCGTGTCCCGCGTGCACGCGCGCATCCTCGTCGAGAACGGCGCGGCCACGGTGGAGGATCTCAACAGCAAGAACGGCACCTGCGTCCAGAGCGAGGCGATCACCGGTCCGAAAGTCCTGGCTGACGGGGATGAAATCGAATTCGGCAGCGTCAAGGTGTGGTTCATCATCGAGCGTCCTGACGACCCCACCACTCTCACAATGTGAGTCCCTCACGAGGGTTCCTCACGAGGGTTCCTCACGAAGGTTCGGCTTCAATCCCTCAATAAACCGGAAACCGTCCCGTTCGGCAAGTGCGCGTACTGGTTTGAAGCCCGCGCCTTCCAGGTCGGTGACGATGTCGTAGCCGGCGCCGCGCGTGATCGAGCCGCCGATTCCCTCAACCACCTCGATCCGTCCACCGGTCCTGACGACGCGCCGTGCGTCGCGCAGGTACGACAATCGCGGTTCCGGCGCGAGGCCAGCAAAGGCGCCACTGGTGTCGTCGACGACGACCATGTCGAACTGGTCGCGCTCGAACGGAAGGTCGTGGCCGGAAATCGGCCGCACGTCGATCAGCGCGCCGACCTTCACGCCGACGGCCGCCGCGCGCTTCGCCGACGCGGCATCGAGCGTCGCGACCGCGGCGGTGCCGCTCAGGCCGACCTTGGCCGCGAGCCCGGCGAGCAGGGCGCGATCGTCACAGCCGATCTGCAGGAAGCGCTCACCCATGCGCACGCCGGTCATCGAGACCTGCAGCGGGTCCATGGCCCGCCCGCCCCTGCGGAACATCTTGAAGAGAAGCATGCGCTCTCATCATAGAACCTTCGTGCGGAACCTTCGTGCGGAACCGTCGTGAGGAACCGTCGTGAGGAACCGTCGTGAGGAACCCTCGTGAGGAACCCTCGTGAGGAACCCTCGTGAGAACCTGCGTGCTATATTTCCACGGTGAAACAGCCAGTAGAAATCGCTCCGGCGCACGGTACGCTGGGTGTCTTGTTAGTCGGCCTTGGCGCCGTCAGCACCACCACCATTGCCGGCGTCATCGCCATCCGCAAGGGCATTGCGAAACCCATTGGATCGCTCACCCAGATGGGCACGATCCGTCTCGGCAAACGCACCGAAAACCGGTCTCCCAAGATCAACGGCTTCGTGCCCCTCGCGCAGCTCGACGACATCGTGTTCGGCGGCTGGGACATCTTCGAAGACGATTGTTACGCTGCGGCCTGCACGGCCGGCGTGCTCGAACGCGCGCTGCTCGATTCGATCCGTCCCGAGCTCGAGGCGATCAAGCCGATGCCCGCGGTGTTCGATCAGCGCTACGTCAAGCGCCTGTCGGGCCCCAACGTCAAGAAGGGCAAGAACAAGAAGGACCTCGCCGATCAGCTGATCGACGACATCCGCCAGTTCAAGCAGAAGCACAACTGCTCGCGCCTCGTGATGGTGTGGTGCGGCAGCACCGAAGTGTTCATGACGGAAGGGCCGGTGCACCAGACGCTGGCCGCGTTCGAAAAGGGCCTCGAGGAAAGCGACGATGCGATTCCGTCGAGCATGGTGTACGCCTACGCGGCGCTGAAGGAAGGCCTGCCGTTTGCCAACGCGGCGCCCAACCTCACCGCCGACATTCCGGCGATGCTGGAGCTGGCGGCGAAAACCAAGGCGCCGCTGGCCGGCAACGATATGAAGACCGGGCAGACGCTGATCAAGACCATTATTGCGCCCGGCCTCAAGGCGCGGCTGATCGGCGTGCGCGGCTGGTACTCGACCAACATCCTCGGCAACCGCGACGGCGAGGTGCTGGACGATCCCGAGTCGTTCAAGACCAAGGAAGAGAGCAAGAAATCGGCGCTCGACTACATCTTCCAGCCGCACCTCTATCCCGATCTGTACAAGGACATCTCGCACGTGGTGCGGATCAATTACTATCCGCCGCGCGGCGATAACAAAGAAGGCTGGGACAACATCGACATCGTCGGCTGGCTCGGCTACCCGATGCAGCTCAAGATCAACTTCCTGTGCCGCGACAGCATTCTGGCGGCGCCGATCGTGCTCGATTCGGCGTTGTTCCTCGACCTCGCCAAGCGCGCCGGCATGTCGGGCATCCAGGA
>JANOZI010001004.1:0-3524 GCA_031429375.1 Acidobacteriota bacterium
GGTTGCCCCCACCTTCCATCCCCACCATCTGCGGACCGCCGCCGCCGCGGGGGCCCCCGCCGGGGCCGCGCTGCGCCGCGGCGCCGCGTGGTGGCGGCGGAGGCGGCGGCATGCCCGGCATGCCGGGCGCGCCGGCGCGCAGGCCGCCGAGGCCGATCGACTTGTTCAGCCGCAAGCCCGACATCCACTGCGAGGCGCCGCGGGCGCTGTTGCGCGTGACGCCGGGCGGTCGGTCGTTGAACACGGTGTCGCCATTGACGTCGAAGCCGGTGGTGATGTTGTAGGGCAGCGCGGATGCGCCCTGCACGTTGAGGCCGGCCCGAATGCCGCGGCCGAGCGGCGCGTTGAAGTTGAAGAAGATCCGGTGACGCACGTCCTGCGCCGACGGACCCCAATCGAGGTCGGCGTTGTGGCTGTCGGACGGCAGCGCCGTCGGGCCATCGGCGTAGTTGCGCGCGCTGCCGAACTGGTACATCACCATCCCGAGAATGCGCCGGGGTGTGTAACGCGCGTTGAGCGCGACGGTAACGCGATCCGACGCGCGCTTGCCGCTCGACTGAATCTCGCTGATGTTGCCGACCAGCGGGTCCGGCCGCACGCCGTCGTTCGGCGCGTTGACGTTGATCGACCGCAGCGTGTTCGAGCCGCGCGTCCACATGTAGTCGGCACGGAAGTCGGCCCACGCCGCCAGCGGGCGCTCGAGGCCGATCGAGGCCTGCTGGATGAGCGGCTGGCCGAGCGAGGCCGACCGGATCACGCTGGGCGGCAGCCGCGAGCCGCCGCCCTCGGCGATCGGGAAGCCGGGGTACTGAATCACCTGATCGACCTGGTGGTTGCCGTCGACCCGAATCGTCTGCTCGTAGAGGTTCGATTCATACCAGTCGTAAAACATCCCGTAGCCGCCGCGCAGGGTCGTTTTCCTGGTGGCGTTCCAGGTGAACGCCGCGCGCGGGGCCAGGTTCAATTTCGAGTCGACCTGCGTCTGAATTTCCTGGCGCAGCCCGAAACTGAGCTGCAGCGTGCGCGAGGGACGGAAGTCGTCCTGCAGGTACCAGCCGGCCTTGGTCTGCGAATAGTCGACCAGCGGATCGCCGACCCGAATCGTGTAAGTGGCGGGGCTGGCGGCGTGGTAGGCGTCGAGGCTGGTGAAGGTGTAGGTGCCGTGGCCGTTCGAGCGCTGCGTGCTGTTCCACCAACCGGACTCGAACATCACACCGGCGCGGAACGAATGCTTCCGGGCCAGGGTGAAGTCAAAGTTTTGCTGGATCTGGATTTCGCGCGCGTGGCGGTCGCCCGATTGCCCGGCGCCGCCCGCGACAAACGCATCGTTCACGCGAATCGTCGGCAGGATCGATGCGGGCCTGGTCGCATTCGTCGTGTCGTTGAACTCGAACAGCAGCTCGCTGAACACTTTCTTGCCGATCACGTTCGTGGTGCGGAGCCGGAACGTGTCGGTGCTGTTGTCGGTCGCATACGCGCGCTCCGGCAAGTCAAAATCACCGACGCCGAGGTTGCTGCGCTCGTTTTGCCGCCGCGCGTATTCCATGCGCAGCTGGCTGCCGCCGCCGATCAGCTGCTCGACGCGCGCGCTGAAGTTCATCGCATCCGTCGGGGCCACCGCGAGCGCGTTGACCTGCCCGCCCGGCGCGTTGGCGACGATGGTGCGGGAGTCGTAGGAGCTGTTGCCGTCGAAGGTCAGCGAGAGGCCGGTCTTGCCCTTGGCGATCGGGCCCTGGAAATTCACCATGTAGCGGCGCATCTGCTCGGGGCCCTTCTCATTGGCAAAGGCCTGCTTCGCGTTGAGCGATTCGTCGCGGAAACCGAAGTTGGTGTTGCCGCGCCACCCGCCCATGCCGGGCTTGGTGATCACTTCCACGCGGACCATGCCGGCTTCGTGGTACTCCGCCGAGAACGAGTTGGTGTGAAAGCGAATCTGCTGGATCTGATCCTTCGGCGGCATGCGGCCGCCGCGGAAGCCGTCGACGAAAATCTGCGCGCCGGGCCCGGCGATGCGCGCGAGCTCTTCGGCCATCTCGTCGGGATCATCGGGCAGCGCATCGATCTCGTCCTGCGTGAGAGTTTGCGTGAAGCCGTTGTCGCGCCGATCGGCCGCGCTTCGATCCTGGACCACCACCGACTGCTCGATGGTGGCCAGCGCCAGCCGCAGCGTGGTCTGGTTGCGTCCCTGCCGGAGGTTGTATGGGGTCGTAAGGGTGCGGAAGCTTTCCGCACTCGCCTTCACCTGATAAGGACCGGGGTTGAGGGCCGTGAACTCGGCCACGCCCCGCTCGTCGACCCGCAGGGTTTGCTCAATCCCCTTCGAGTCGACCAGCGAGACCTGCGCGATGACCAGCGCAGCTTCGGTCGGGTCGAGCACAGTGACGCGCAGCGTCGACCCCGCGCCGGTGCCCTGGACCACTTGCCCGCCTTCGCTGCCGTAGGCAGCTACGGCGCGGTCTCGCCGTAGCTCGCCTGCATCGGCGCGAGCGGAGGCGGACGCCGCCGCGGTCGAAACGACCGCAGCCCCCAGCGTCAGTGCCATCACGAGTGTTTTGAGTGCTGACATATCCGCAACTTTCAACTGAACGTGAAACTAAACTCTTAACTCTTAACTCTGAACTCTGAACTCTGAACTCTGAACTCTGAACTCTGAACTGTCGCCGTTACTTCTTTTCCCACGTGTCCGCCTTGATGGTGGGGTTGACCTTGTACTTCTCAACCGTCCACTCTTCGTTCGGCTCGCCGTCGAGCGAAATGTCGATCTTGTGCGGCAGCATGACGCCGTCGACCTTCTTGTAGTCGGCAAGGTGCATCGCGTAGGTGCCCATCTGCGGCGGGGTGCGGCGCATCTCTTCGAGGCGCTTCTCGCGTTCTTCCGGCGTCATCGGCGGCGGACCGCCCGGACCACCAGGACCACGGACGGCCCCACCCGGCCCGCCCGGACCTCCGGGCCCACCGGGCCCGCCAGGTCCGCGACCGGGACCACCCTGCATCATGATCATCGGCTTCGGATCCTGGTATTGCACCATCAGCGGCAGGTGCGTCGCCTGATCGATGAAGAGCCGGATCGTGCGGCCGGTGTCTTCCTTGGCTTCGAGAATATCGGCCTTGCCTTCGGGAGATTCTGCGATGCCCGCGTCAGCCCACGGCTGCGGCCCTTCGAGGACAAGCGCAGCCAACATGCGCTGCAGCTGCACTCTCATGCGGCGCACCCGCACTTCGTTCAGTTGCTCCGGCGTCGGAGCGGGGCCGCCGCCCGGCGGGGGGCCATCACCGGGGCCGCGCATCACGATTTGCATGCCGCCGCCCATGCCGCCGCGATTGGCGGTGTCGTCCCATGCGGTGTTGCCGGCCAGTACCGAGGTGCGTTCGATCATCGGCCCGCCGACCATGCCGCCCATCGCCAGCTCTTCGACGCGGCGCATCTTGTCGGGCCGCACGATCGTGAGCGTCGAAGCCCCTTCCATGTCGCGCCCGCCCATCGATCGACGGAACGGCCCTTCGGCGGTCAGGCCCTTGAGGGC
>JANOZI010001005.1:0-2747 GCA_031429375.1 Acidobacteriota bacterium
AACCCGATGTGCCCGGGCACCGGCCATCGCATCTGCAACGACTGCATGAAGGCCTGCATTTACCAGAAGCAGGAGCCGGTCAACATCCCGCAGATTGAAACGGGGGTGCTGACCGACGTGCTGAACATGCCGTGGGGCGTCGAAATCTACGGGTTGTTGACGCGCTGGAACCCGCTCAATATCAACCGTCCTTATGCGCTGGAGTACAACGGTAAGAACGTGATGGTCGTGGGCCTGGGCCCGGCCGGCTACACTCTGTCGCACTATCTTGTGAACGAGGGCTTCGGCGTGGTGGCGATCGACGGCCTCAAGATCGAGCCGCTGCCCGAGGACATCGTAGGCACCCCCAAAGGGGGTGCCCTACCTGCGGTGACGGGGGGGGCCCTACCTGCGGTGACGGAGGGGGCCCTACCTGCGGTGGCTGGGGCTCCCGTACCTGCGGTGGCGCCGCGGCCGATCCAGAACTGGAGCGAGATCTATCGCCCGACCGACGAGCGCGTGCTCGAGGGCTTCGGCGGCGTGTCGGAGTACGGCATCACGGTGCGGTGGGACAAGAACTTCCTGACGTTGATTCATCTGACGCTGGCCCGCCGCGACAAGCTGAAGATCTACGGCGGCGTGCGCTTCGGCGGCGCGTTGCCGCTCGACGAGGTGTGGGCGAACGGCATCGATCACGTCGCCATTGCTGCCGGCGCGGGACGGCCGACGATTATCGACATCAAGAACAACCTGATTCGCGGCATTCGAAAAGCCAGCGACTTCCTGATGGCGCTGCAGCTGACCGGCGCGTTCAAGCGGGACGCGCTGTCGAATCTGCAGGCGCGACTGCCCGCCGTCGTGATCGGCGGCGGCCTGACCGGCGTGGACACCGCGACGGAGCTGATGGCGTATTACCCGATCCAGGTCGAGAAGACGCTCGACCGCTACGAGGCGCTGGTCCGCGACCTGGGCGAGCCGCGCGTCCGCGGCATGATGGATCCGGAAGAACAGGACATCCTCGACGAGTTCCTGGGGCACGGCCGCGCCGTGCGTGCGGAGCGCCAGCGCGCCGCCACCGCGGACGAGAAGCCCGGCTTCATCGCCATGCTGCGGTCGTGGGGCGGCGTCACCCTCGCCTATCGCAAGCGGCTGCAGGACGCCCCCGCCTATCGCCTCAATCACGAAGAGATCGCCAAGGCGCTCGAAGAGGGCATCTCGATCACCGAGAACGTGAACCCGATCGAAGCCGTGCCGGACGAGTACGGGCACGTCAAGGCCATGATCTTCACCCGCGCCGACGGATCGAAACTCGAGCTGCCCGCGCGCACCGTGCTCGTGGCCGCCGGCACCGTGCCGAACATCACCTACGAGAAAGAACACCCCGGCTCGTTCAGCCTCGACGGCAAACAGAAATTTTTCAAGGGCTTTCGCGCGGTCAGGAATGTAGAGGCGGGTCTTGAGACCCGCCTGTTCAGCCTCGAACCCGATCCCAACGGCTTCTTCACCTCGCACAACACCGACGGCAAGTTCGTCACCTATTACGGCGACAACCACCCGCGCTACAACGGCAACGTCGTCAAGGCCATGGCATCGGCCAAAGACGGCTATCCCCGCGTCGTCGAATTGTTCGCCGCCGACATCGCGAAGCTGGATCCGGCGCTGCAGCCGGCGCGTGAACGCGCGTGGCAGGAGATGGTGCTGCACCTCGACGATCAACTGCTCGCGCGCGTCGAGCGGGTCGTCCGGCTGACCCCCACCATCATCGAGGTGATCGTCCGCGCCCCCGCCGCGGCGCGGCACTTTCATCCCGGCCAGTTTTACCGCCTCCAGAATTTCGAGCGGCTCAGCCCGCACGTCCGCCTCGAAGGCCACGTCGCGTCGATGCTGATGGAAGGGATCGCGCTGACCGGCGCGTGGGTCGATCGGGAACGCGGCCTGCTGTCGCTGATCACGCTCGAGATGGGCGTGTCGAGCCGGCTGTGCGCGTACCTGAAGCCCGGCGAACCGGTGGTGGTGATGGGGCCAACCGGCACGCCTACGGAAATCCCGAAGCATTCAGCCGTGCTGCTCGCCGGCGGCGGGCTGGGCAACGCCGTGCTGTTCTCGATCGCCAAGGCCATGAAGGCGTGCGGCACCCGGGTGATTTATTTCGCCGGCTACCGCAACGGCGCCGACCTGTTCAAGCGGGAAGAAATCGAGGGCTCGACCGACCAGGTGATCTGGGCCACCGACAGCGGCGAGGCCATCGAGCCGCGCCGCCCGCAGGACGCGCATTTCCGCGGCAACATCGTGCAGGCGATGATTGCCTACGCCGAAGGCAAGCTGGGCGAGCAGATGGTGCCGCTGCCGGAGGTGTCGCGCATCATCGCGATCGGCTCGGATCGCATGATGAACGCCGTCCGCCTCGCCCGTCACGGCGCGCTGCAGCCGTACCTGTCGCCCAACCACGTCGGCATCGGCAGCATCAACTCGCCGATGCAGTGCATGATGAAGGAAGTCTGCGCGCAGTGCCTGCAGCGCCACGTCGATCCCGAGACCGGCCGCGAAGAGTTCATCTTCTCCTGCTACAACCAGGATCAGGAGCTCGATCGCGTCGATTTCGACAACCTGCAGGCCCGGCTCCGGCAGAACAGCGTCCAGGAAAAGATTTCGAACCTGTGGTTCGAGCACGTCCTCGACCAGGCCGCGGCCGAGCTCGTCCAAGTGTAGTCTGCCATCTGCACTCTGCCTTTTGCCTTTGAAATGCTGACGCCCGGCTCGCGGATCGA
>JANOZI010001006.1:0-19929 GCA_031429375.1 Acidobacteriota bacterium
GTGCGGTTCCTCGGTCGAGAGGTTCCAGTTTCGTCCGTTCACGACTTCGACCAGGTACCGCAGCGACGACCCCGTCTTCGGCACGATCCCGCTCGCCTTGATGCCCACTTCGTGAATCGGCAGCACGCCGCCTTCGTCTTCGAACGCGAAGACGCGCGGCCGTCCGATCGGCGTCTCGAAGAAGCCGCCGTGGTGATACGCGGCGTTATAGAAGCCGATGCTGGTGTGATAGCGGCCCGCGGAAATATTGAAGTAGTCGTTGAAACGGTAGGTGAGCTGAAGCCGCTCCAGGTCGGTCTCCACCCGGGTGTTGATGCCGCCCTCCAGCACAATTTCCGCGAGCACGCTCACGCGTTCGCTGAGATTCGAGGTCACGAAGAAGTCGAGCTGGCCGAGGGTGAACGAATTCGGGGTGTCCGGCCGGTCGGTGGCGCCCCACAGCATCGAGCCGAACGCACGTACGACGAGACTGTTCAGCGGGTTGGGCTCGCTCGGCTCCTGCGCCGGCTCCTCAGGGACGAGCGTCTGGGCGCTGAGGGAAGGGGTCCAGGCGAGAACGGCGAGGACCACCAGGATCGTCGCCACGGCGCGGGCCCGTTGCGACCGGCGCGAACGGGGAGGAGGAGCGGGGGCCGAAGAAGCCGTCGCGGAACTCATAGGACCTGTCGGGATGGAACCGGTCTACCAGACCTGGCGAAGGTGGATGCGCAGGCGCACCGCGCCCCCGGAACTGTCGGCGGTCAGCGTCCCTCCCGACAGGTGCACGATGCCCGACGCCGTGCGCAAGCGCAGCAGGCCCGGGCGGTCCATTCGTTCGAGGTCGGTGGCGTCCTCGGTCAGATGGTGCCAGGTGCGTGGCGAGAACCCGGGAACAGGGGCATCGAGGATCAGGAGCGCAGCATCGGGTGGGCTCGAGCCTCCGTGTGCCGGGCCGAGCCGGACGGGCAATTCATGTCCATGATGCCGGACGGCATGATCGAGGACGAGCCTGAAGGCCCGGATGAGGAGCGCCGGATGTCCAGCCACGCGAACATGCCGCGGGGCGATCGTCACGCGGACCTGGGCGAGGGCATAGCGCATCGACAGTTGAGTGGTCAACTCGTGGAGGTCCGTCGTCTCCGATGACAGCGCACGCATTCGCTCGGGATCGCCGAGCAGGGCGAGGTCGTCGGTCAGGTCGCTCAATTCGGCCGCCTGCTGGGCAATGCGTGTCAGCGCTTCGCGGTAAGCCGCCGGTGAGCGATCGCGGCGCAGGGCCAGGTCGACCTCTCCCGCGAGCGCTGACAACGGCGTTCTCAGCTCATGGACCAGGGAGGCGGCAAACGCCTGCACTGCCAGACGAGCCCCCTCGCTCACATCGGCCGAGGCGGACGCACGCGATTCGTACATGGTTGTATAGGAGCCTTGCGGCCCGAGGTTGCAATCCAGGTGCCGGATGAGGCGGACGATACGCACGAGATAGAGCGCTTAAGGGTGTCGGAGGCGTGCTGGCCCAACCGCGTTCGCCGCCGGGGCAGACTTAATTCGGCCCTGGCTTGGCTTTCGCAAGAGTGTAGCCGGAACCTCGCACCGCCCGCACCACCGGGAAGTCGTCGTCACCGAGTTTCTTGCGCAAGTAGCCGATGTAGACGTCGATCACGTTCGAGCGGCGATCGATGCCATCGGCCCAGACATGTCGCGCCAGTTCTTCGCGGCTGATCACCGCCGTGGGCCGGCGCAGGAGGTATTCGAGGAGACGGAACTCGGTCGTGGTCAGTTCGACGATCTGGCCGTGCAAACGGACGACGTGGTCGCGCTGATCCAGTTCGATCGGCCCATGGGTCAGGATCGCGTCGAGGTGGGCGGTCCGGCCGCGACGGGTCAGCGCGCGCAGGCGCGCCAGCAGCTCCGACAGTTCGTAGGGCTTCGCCAGGTAGTCATCGGCGCCGGCGTCGAGACCGCGCACGCGATCGGACAGCGCGTGCCGGCCGGTGAGCAGCAGGATTGGGGTGTCGACGCCGCGGGCCCGCAAGCGCCGGCAGACCGTGATGCCATCGAGGTCGGGCAGCATCACGTCCAGCACGATCACGTCGAACGTGGTGTCCTGCGTCAGCGCCTCCGCCTCCGACGCGGTCGCCACTGCCTCAACCTGAAACAGCTCTTCGCTCAGCCCACGCGTCAGCGTGTCTCTGGTCGCCGGGTTGTCTTCCACAATCAACACGCGCACGGTTGCCCTTTTGGTCCGCCAACATGAAACGAAAATAAGACGCCGACAACCTCATACCTTAATGCACGGCGCGAGAGGCAACAAGCTGGCCGAGTGGCGTTCTTTTTTCCGCACCACTTGTATGTCCCGGTCCGGCCGCCACCCTTAGCTGTCACACGGGCTCATCCGATTGTCATCGGGCGCAAGA
This sequence comes from Acidobacteriota bacterium, assembly GCA_031429375.1. Lineage (GTDB taxonomy): Bacteria > Acidobacteriota > Vicinamibacteria > Vicinamibacterales > UBA2999 > 12-FULL-67-14b. Next base: position 2,394 of record JANOZI010001006.1, read on the forward strand.
GTCACGGAGCGGATCGGAACGTTAGTTCCGAGGTCGCCTCGTGGGACGCGCACGCTGCATGAGCGGAGTGCCACTAAGGAGGCGGTTATGGTTCGGAGTGCAGGCCTACGTGGTCTGGGTGGTCTCGGGTTGTTGGCGATGCTGGCGGGCGCTTCGCCGGTATGGGCTCAGAATCCCAATGGCGCCGTCTACGTGCAATGCCCCGGGGACACCAACGGCGACGCGGTGCCGGTGACACCCGTCGACGTCGACGGAGACGGCATTGCCGACCCCGTCAAGTGCAAACACCTGTCTGGCGGCGACGGCTTTGTGACCATGGCCGTCGGCAAGCCGCTCTACATCTTCTGCTTTTCCGTTCTCACCGGCACGCCGGCCGCGGATGCGATGGTCACGGGCGCGCTGGCCGCCAACTTCCCGGCGCCGACGATCGAGCTGAACGAGGGCGACCACTTCTACCTGAGCCTGACCAACGTCGGCATGACGATCCGGCCCGACCTGTCGGATCCGCACTCGGTGCACTTCCACGGCTTTCCAAACGCCGCGCCGATTTTCGACGGCACGCCGGAGAACTCGCTGAGCGTCAACATGGGATCGTCGCTGAGCTACTACTACAAGATCATGGAGCCCGGCACGTACATGTACCACTGCCACGTCGAGGCGACCGAACACATGCAGATGGGCATGCTCGGCAATCTCTACGTGAAGCCGAAGCAGAACGGCACCGCACTGGGGGGCTTCACCCAGTTTGCCTACAACGACGGCGACGGGTCCACCGGCTACGACGTCGAGTACCCGATCCAGATTGGATCCTTCGACGGCAAGTTCCACGACGCGAGCGAGACCGTGCAGCCGCTGCCGTTTGCCACGATGCACGACAACTACCCGATGCTCAACGGCCGCGGCTACCCGGACACCATCAACACCAGCGTGCTGTCGACGGAGACCGACCGCGGCGTGATGCCGTCGCAGCCGGTCAACAGCCTGGTCACGGCCACCGCGGGACAGCGCGTGCTGCTGCGCATCTCGAACCTCAACGTGACGCGGTTCTACACGCTGGCCTCGACCATCCCGATGAAGGTCGTCGGCCACAGCGCGCGCCTGCATCGCGGACCGTCAGGTACCGACCTGTCGTTCACCACGAACTCGGTGACGCTCGGCGGTGGCGAGTCGGTAGACGTGATCCTGGACACGACCGGTTTTTCCGGGACGTATCTGCTCTACACGACCAACCTGAATTACCTGAGCAACGACAAGCAAGACTTCGGCGGAATGATGACGGAGATCCGCATTCAGTAGTGGACGGGCCTTGCCCAGCCACCAGCGCATTGGGAGCCACACATGCCACGTATGAAAATCGCCACGCGCGTTTCGGTCGCCGTCGCCGCGGTCCTCGGGGTGCTGGCGGCCGCGCCGGCTCACGCACAGAACCTGGGGGACGCCTCCGCCGGGCCGTTCACGCTGACCGCCAAGGCCGATCGGATCTCGACGCCCGAAGGCGGCAGCTTTCTGTTCTGGGGTTTCGCCGGCGACGGCGGCCGACCGCAGTACCCGGGGCCGACCCTGATCGTGAATCAGGGCCAGGCGGTTTCGATCACGGTCGCTAATCCCACGGGCCTCGGGCAAGGGCAGCGCGTGTCGTTGGCGTTCCCCGGCCAAACCGGGGTGACGGCAACCTGCACGGGCACCTGCGTGCAGGGGCCACTCGCGCTCGAGGCGAACGTGGGCTCGAGCGTCACGTACACGTTCACGGCGTCGCGGCCGGGCACGTTCCTCTACAACAGCGCGTCGCGGCCCGACCTGCAGGTCGAGATGGGCCTGATGGGCGCGCTCATCGTGCGTTCGAACACCGCGAACCAGGCCTACAACACCCCTGAGTCCAGGTACGACCAGGAATATCTGTTCCTGCTTTCCGAGATGGACTCGACGATTCACGACATGGTGGAGCAACAGGGCGTTGCCGCGCTCGAGGCGTCCGGGAAGCTGGCGAACCCGTTCGTCAACTACTGGTTCATCAACGGCCGCAATGCGCCCGACACCATGATGGAGGCCGGCACCGCGCTGTTTCCCACGCAGCCCTACAACGCCTTGCCGCGCACCCATGCCGGAGACCGGCTGTTGATGCGCGTGATCGGCGCCGGACGCGACATGCACCCGTTCCACCACCACGGCAATCACGCCCGCGTCATCGCGGTGGACGGCTTCCTGAAGCAAAGCGCCGCGCCGCCGACGCCAGACACGCTCGATCTGTCGCACGAGGTGTTTACGATCCAGTCGCTGCCGGGACAGACGGTGGATGCGATCTTCACCTGGACCGGAAAGGATCTGGGTTGGGACATCTACGGCGATCCCGCGGATCCTCAGTACGCGCACACCTGCACGGCCAACGCCGCCGGGCTCAGCGCGGCGGGCCCCGGCTTTGAAAAAACCGCCGCCAAGCTCGAGTACTGCCCCGACCACGGCAAAAAAATCCCGGTCACGCAGCCCGAGCAGTTCGGCCTGACGTTCGGCGGGTTCTGGGCCGGCGCATTCCTGGGATCGATGGCGCTGCTGCCGCCCGGTGAAGGCGGCCTCAACCCCAACGCCGGCTACACCTACATGTGGCACTCGCACACCGAGAAGGAAATCATCAACTTCGACGTGTTCCCCGGCGGAATGATGACCATGCTGGTCGTCGAACCGCTGAGTATCCCCATTCCGTAATCGGCGCAGCCGTCTGCCCAAACGCAGGAAACAAGGTGCGGGCCAGGGCCGCATCACGCGAGTGGATTCTCCATTTATCGTCAAAGGGATTGATCATGATGCGAACGAATGACCGGCCTGTCGCGGCAGCGCTGAGAGTCGCGGTTCTTGCAATAGCGGCCTTCGGGTGGACGATTGCCAACGCCGCGGCTCAGCCCGTGCACCTCCGAGCAGAGGCGTTTACCAAGACCGTCACGCTGCCGAACGGCACGTCGGTGGCCGTGCCCATGTGGGGTTACGGGCTGGCTGACCCGGCGGGCAACCTGCTGCCCGGCGAAGCGGTGTCCTCGCCTGGTCCACGTATCACGGTGCCCTTCGGCGCAACGTCGTTGGACATCGTGCTGCATAACCATCTGCCGCCGGGCACGAACACGTCGCTGGTCATCCCCGGACAGGCCTTTGCGGCCGCGCCGGTGGTGTTCGGCGGCCGCGTCGTGTCGATGGTCGCCGAGGCGCCGCCGGGAGGCACGGCCACCTATTCGTTCAGCGGCGTGAAGCCGGGCACCTTCCTCTACCAGAGCGGATCGCACCAGGCTGTCCAGATCCAGATGGGCCTGTATGGGGCGATGACGAGGGACGCGGCCGCCGGCAACGCCTATGCCGGCGTCGGCTACACCAACGAAGTCGTGCTCGTCTACAGCGAGATCGACCGGGCCCTGCACCAGGCGGTGGCCGACGGCACGTACGGCACGCCCGCGGGGCCGACCAGCACGTTCAACTATTACCCGACGTTGTTCCTGATCAACGGCGCGTCCTATGCGAACGAGTCAGCGTCGCCGGCGATCCCGGCCGGTGCCGCTGGCCAGCCCACCTTGATCCGGTTCCTCAATGCCGGCCTGCGCACGCACGTGCCGGTGCTCGACAACGGCACCTTCAGAATCGTGGCCGAGGACGGTAACAAGTATCCGTTCGAGCGGGCACAGGCCTCGATGCTGCTCCCCGCCGGCAAGACCCATGATGCGCTGTGGACCCCGGCCACGGCCGGCGTGTTCTCGGTGTACGACCGCTCGCTGAGCCTCACCGCCGAAACGCAGGGCGGGGCGGGCATGCTGGCGAAGCTGCGCATCTCCGGTGGAGTCGCCGCGCCAGCCGGCGCGCCGGTCGCGGTCAACGACTCCATTACGACGCCCGAGGACACCGGCGGCGCCGGCGACGTGCTCTCGAACGATACCGGCACGCCCACCAGCGCGCAGCTGGTCACGAGCACCGGCGCCGGTACCCTGTCCTTCAGCGGCACTGGCAGCTTCACCTATGCGCCGGCGCCCAACTTCTTCGGCGTGGACTCGTTCACGTATCGCGCGGTCAACGACAACGGCAGCAGCCTGGCCACCGTGATCATCAACGTCGGCGCCGTTCCCGACGCCCCGGTTGCCCAGGCGCAGAACTTCGGCGTGCAGGCGCTCGAAACGCTGCCCATCACGCTGGCCGGAAGCGATGCCGACGGTGATGCGCTGACCGTTTTTCTCACCTCGCTGCCGGCCAACGGCGGCACGCTGAGCCGCGTGAATCCGCTTGACCACTCGCTGATTCCGCTGCTGGGCACCGACCTCAGGACGGGTCCGGGCACCGGCACCGCGATTCCCGCCGGCCAGGTCCTCTACACCGCGGGTCCCGGTGGCACCTCGGATCCGTTCAACTTCGTCGTCTCCGACGACGCCGGCGCAACGGCTTCTGCCGCGGCGGCCGCCGCCGTCACCGTGCATCCCGCCGCCGATCCGGAAGCCGAGACGCTGACGCCGTTGACATTGACCGTCCTTGGTACGGCCGGCGAAGCGGTGACCGCGTACCGCTGGACGCTCGAAGAAGATCGCACCTACCACGTGCAGCCCGGCATTCTCGATCCGAATACCGCGTCGGTGAGCTTCCACGCCAGCTTCATGCCGGTGACCCGTTCGGGCGACGAGACGACACTGGCCGACCTGCGGGTCGATCCGTCCAAGCGCTACTTCATCTCGGTGCTGCCGAAGGCGGGCGCTTACACCAACAGCGGAGCGTCGGTGGCGGCCAATCAGTCGGCGGTGACCGTCAGGGTCAATAGCGGGCCGATGCCGACCGCGCAGATTCGCGTGCGGGTGTTCAAAGACAACGCCCCGCTCAATGGCATGTGGGACACCGATGAACAGCCGCTGCCTGGCTTTGCCGTCACGATTGAAGACGCCGGCGGGCGCTACGGGATGTCGGCCGCGCAGCAGCTGATGGACGCATTCGGCAACCCGATCGGGACCACGTATCAACCCTGCACGGGCGTCTGCGAGGCTCCCGAGGTCGGCTCGTACGGGCGCGGCTATGTGCTGTCGGACGCCGAAGGGTGGGCCTTGATCCAGAACCTCGCGCCCGGAAAGTACGGCGTGAAGGTCTCGGTGCCGGGCGGTACCTCGTGGACCCAGACGGCCACGATCGAAGGCACCCGCGTCGTGGACGCGTGGGTCAAGCCGAACGAGCCGACCTACTTCGCCGAGTTCGGGCCGCCCGGGCCACACGCCGATATGGGATTCACGCAGGCGGTCAACACGCTCAGCGGCGGCAGCAACACGATCAGCGGTGACGTGACCAACCTCCACCACTCGCGACCGCCCGACTTCCGCATGTTCAGCGGCGCGGCGTTCAACTTCACCCAGCCGTGGGTCGCGCTCAACACCGGAGCAACGGGAGGCACGCTGCTCTACGCCCAGCCGACCAGTGCGGAGGGTCACTTCGACATCACGGGCGTGCCGAACGGGACGTATCAACTGGTGATCTTCGACAGCGCACTGAACCTGATCATCACGAACAAGGTCATCAACGTCACCGGCAACGTCGCCCTCGGCGAGGTGCCGGTGCAGCAGTGGTATTCGCGCCTCTACAACTACGTGTTCACCGACTCGAACCTGAACGGCTTCCGCGACGACGGCGAAGCCGGCATCCCCGAGCAGGCCATCAACATCCGGTTCCGCGACGGCTCGATGTATCAATCGATGCCGACCGACGGCACGGGCTTCGTGCCCTTCGAACAGGTGTTCCCGTTCTTCAGCTGGCTGGTCGCCGAGGTCGATTTCACTCGTTTCAAGGCCACCGGGATGACTGCCGTGGTGGACGGCGGCGGCAACCCCACCGACGGCGGCTGGCCGGGTAATATCGGGGCCGACCTGGATCCGAAGGTGCTCCAGCCCCAACCGCAGTCGGAAAATAACGGCGCCGCGTTCCGCACCGAAACGGGTCCCGTATTGCTCGAGGCGTTCCAGGGCTTCATCGGCCAGAGCCAGGTATTGATGTGGGGCAAGGCGCCGTACGCGTCCCACAGCGACGTGGATCGCGACGTCAACGTCTACCCGTTCGAGGATTTCCCGGGGCCGGGCGACACCGACCACGGCAAGATTGGGACCTTCGATGGCGATCAGTACAACGGCGGCATCAGCGGCATCGTGCACTACTCCATCACGCGGGCGGAGAACGACCCGCGCTGGGGCGGCGCCGAAGTGTGGGAGCCCGGCATCGCCGGCGTCACCGTGCAACTGTGGGACGTGACGCGGACCAGGCTGCTCAACGAAGTGACCACTGACAGCTGGGACGCCAGCCAGCCGACCGGTTGCCAGGGTCCCGTCTTCACCTTCCTCGGCCAGCCGAAGGATTGCTACGACGGGCTCCGCAACTTCAACCAGGTGCGCCCCGGCGTGTTCGACGGCGGCTACGCCTTCATGTCGCAGTTCGAGCCGGTCAACCCGGCGTCGCCGACCGCGAACTGGCTCACGCCCGTCGCCGGCCGCGGTGCTGGTTTCAGGGAAGTGCCGCTCCCCGCCGGCAAGTACGTCGTCCGCGTCGTGCCGTCGCGCGGCTACAAGATCGTCAAGGAAGAAGACAAGAACGTGGACTTTGGCGACGAGTACATCCCGCAGGAGTTCTACCTGACCGGCTATCCGCTGGCCGATGGCGGGGCCGGCTCGGCGCCGCCGAAGGCGGGCGTCGATTACGAGCCGCTGGCGGTGCCGTTCTGCGTCGGCTCGCTGCACGAGGTGGCACCGGAGCTGGCGCTTTACCCCGGCATTCCCGGGGCGTACGCGGGTGATCAGCGGCCGCTGTGCGACCAGAAGCTCGTCACGCTGCGCGATGGCTACAACCCGGGCGCCAATTTCTTCCTCTTCACCGAGGCGCCGATCGCCGGCCACATCCTCGGTTTCGTCCTCGACGACTCGGCCAACGAGTTCGATCCCAACGCGCCGACGTTCGGCGAGAAGTACGCGCCGCCGTTCATGCCGATCTCGATCCGCGACTGGACCGGGCGCGAAATCACGTCCACCTACACGGATGCCTACGGCGTGTATAACGCGCTCGTGCCGAGCACGTTCACGGCGAACCAGCCGATCCCGAGCGGCATGTCGCCGAGCATGCTGACGGCGTGCATCAACTCGTCGACCATGGTCAACGCGGCAGGCCTGACCGTGCCGAACCCGCACCACTACAAGCAGTACAGCCAGTTCTGCTACACGCTCAATTACATGCCGGGGACGACCACGTATCTGGATACCCCCGTTGTTCCGACCGGGGCGTTCACCGGTAACGGTCAGTTCCCAGTGGATGCGGAGCTGCCGTCGGGCACCCCGGTGATCGCAAAGGTCACCAACGTCGCTGACCTCGCGACCGGCGTCATCAATACCGCCGCTCAGATTGGCCCGTACATCGTGGACCGGACCTCGGTCGCGCAGCCGAACAACCTGCCGGGAACGCGCACGATCGAGATCACCTCCGGAGGCATGCTGACGGTGCCCAACCCGGCTTATGACGGGCTCGCAGGGGCGCAGCCCAAGACCATCGAGCGTGACTATACGTTCGGCAGCAGCCCGAGCCTGATCAGAGTCCGGCTCGGCGCCGACGCCATTCCGGTGGCGAGTGTGTCTGTCCCGCCCGGGGGAACGGCTGGAGGATTGATCCGTGTCCTGCGGGTGGTGCTCCCGAGGGGAGCGCAGACCAACGAGCTCTCGATCGAACGATGCACCGCCGGGACTCTGGCCAGCGAGACGTCGTGCTCGGACCTCCGAAAGTCGGTGCTGGGGATCACGCTGACAGTAGCGACGCCAAATATGCACACCAACCGGGCGCCGATCGTGAAGGCGGCGAACCAGAGCATCCAGGCCGCGATCGATGCGGCGCCGGCAGGGGCCCTGGTGCTCGTGCCGCCGGGCATCTACGAAGAGTCGATCGTCATGAAGAAGCCCGTTCGCCTGCAGGGCTGGGGCGCGTTGTCGACGGTGATCAACACGATTGTTTCGCCGGCAGAGAAACTCCAGGCGTGGCGGCAGTACGTCGTGGCCATGCTCAATGGACCGAACGGTACCGATTACCTGCTCCCGGGCCAGACCACTATTCTCGGCGCACCACCGTACAGCACCGAAGGCCTCCAGGCCGCGCTGGGCGGCGAGGGCGCGGGCGTGACGGTCTTTGGCCGCCCCGAGCCGATCACGACCAACGGCAGCGGCGCGTGCCTGCAACCGACGCCGTCTACTCTCACCAACGAGGCGTATTGCCTCCAGAACGAGGGCGCGGTGCTGCGCGCGAACGCGCGCATCGACGGCCTGACGATCACCGGGACGATGAACGCCGCGGGCATCATGGTCAACGGTCACGCGCGATCGATCGACATCGGCAACAACCGGATCGTAAACAATACCGGCGACAACGCCGGAGGCATCAGCGTCGGTCATCCGGGCGCAGTGGCGGGGCTCGCCGACGATGACGCGCTCAACACGAACATCGCGATTCACAACAACCTCGTCGGCCAGAACGCCGGTCTCGCGGCGGGTGGCGGCGGCGGCATCGTGATCGGCAGCGGCGCGAACAACTACCGCGTGACGAACAACTTCGTCGCCGGGAACTACACCGGCGGGCAGGGCGCCGGCGTGTCGCACATCGGCCGCAGCCCCGGCGGCGTGATCGACAGCAACGCGATCGTGTTCAACGAGGGGTTCAACCAGGGCGTGGGCCGCTCGGGCGGCGGCCTCTTCATCGGCGGCCGCGCGCCGGCGGTGAACGAACTGACGCCGGGTTCGGGCAACGTGCGGGTGAGCACCAACCTGATCCAGGGCAACCACATTGCCAGCGGTGACGGCGGCGGCATCGCGCTCGTCGGCGTCAACGGCGCCGGCCCCGACGCCGAGAACGCGACCTCGCGGTCGCGCGTGGCGCTGTATAACAACATCATCGCCAACAACGTCGCCGGGCTGGCCGGCGGCGGCGTGTCGCTGCAAGACGCCTCGTTCGTGGAGATGCTCCACAACACGATCGTCCGCAACGACAGCTTTGCGACGGCCGGGGGCGCGTTCGTGTTCGGCGCAGGCGACACCTCCACGCCGCAGCCGGCGGGGATTGTCTCTCGCGGCAATACCTACGGGCCACTGAACGGCTCCGCGTTCTCGAACCCGACGATCATGAACTCGATCGTCCGGGAGAACCGCACGTTCTACTTTGGACCCACCCCGACGGGCGTGCAGAATCCGGGCGATCCGAATCCAGTCCCCGTCACCTACGGGCTGATTGTCAGCCCGGCGGGAGCAGGCAGCGCGGCGTGCGCGATCGAGAGCGTCGCTTTCAGGTGCTGGGACTTCGGCGTGCTTGGCGCGGTTGGATCGCTCACGGCGACGACGACCGTCGTGACGGCCACGGCCGCGTCTCCCGGCGCGGGCAACACGCAGGCGGCGCCTGCCTTCGTGTCCGGCTACGTCAACGGCTCGCGGAACCCGTCCATCGTCAACGCGGAGCAGACGTCGATCATGGTGCCGCAGGCGTTCGACGAGGGCGGCACGTTCATCCGGGCGATGTTCGGCCCACTGTCACTGCAGAATCCAGCAGGGCTCGCGCTCTTCGGCAACTACCACGTGACGACCGGCGTGAACGGCGCGAACGTGCCGCTCAACGGCCTTGCCGTCGGCGTGGACAGGTCGTCGTTGCTGTTCGACATCGACCATCAGCCGCGGCCGAGCACCGGCACGCCGCCCACGCAGTTGACCAATCCGCATCGCGGCGCGGATCACAAGAATGCCTCCGCGGCACCGACCAATCCGCTGCCGCTGGGGAACGGGTTCCTGATGGCCGGAGGGCCGTCAAGCTCGAGCGGATCGACGTTGGGCCTGACCACCCAGGGCTCCGCCTTCGACCAGTCGAACTTCCACTTCATGAACGGGTCGAAGGTCACGACGACCGCCGCCACGTCGGTGACGCAGATGTCGGTGTTCGTCGGGCCGATTGGCCCCACCGCCAACTATCAGGTCGCCATCTACACCGATGTCGCAGGCCGTCCGGGGAGCCTGATCGCGTCATCGCCGACCGGGACGTTGATCGGGAACTCCTGGAACACGCTGTCAATCAGCGCGCCATTGGCAGCCGGGACCACCTACTGGCTGATGTACAACACGAATGGTACCAGCAGCACAGTGAACAACATGGCATACGATCCGGCGCCGGCCGGGACAAGTGCCTACGCCCCCCGGACCTTCGGGAGCTGGCCGGCCACGTTCCCGGCCATCGGGCCCTCGAACTTGCAACCCATGCGGTTCTCGCTGTTCGCGGCCGTGACGCCGTAGGCGGCCAAATTGGGGGGTCTGACCTCCGGGTCAGGCCCCCCGAATTGCTCCGTCTGAACATGTACCAACGGACCCTCGGCGATACCCCTCTTATCCAGATGCCAAGTACCACACGGGATCGACTCTCGAAGATCGTCGTTTTGTTCGGCCTGGCCGCCACGTTGCTGTGCACCCCGGCCTGGGCCGGCTCCTCCCAGGACCACCCGGGAGGCAGACGGCCCGCCCGGCGTTCGGGCCATACGGCGACGCCTGCCGACAAGCCCGGTCCGCTGTCGGTGGAAGACGCCGATGCCATCGCCGGGCGGTGGGGCATCCGGATCGAGCGGATGAAGTTGACCGCCGCGGGTTACATGCTCGACTTCCGCTATACGGTCGTTGACGCCCGAAAGGCCAGGCCGCTCTTCGAGCGCAAGACCAAGCCAATGCTGCGCGACGAGGCAACGGGGGCGGAGATGGCGGTGCCGGTGCCTCCGAAGACCGGCGCGCTCCGCAACTCGAACGCGCCGCACGCCGGTCGCAGCTACTTCATGTTTTTTGCGAACCCCGGACGGTTCATCAAGCCCGGACGCCTGGTGACGGTCACGATTGGCGCCTTCAGCGTCAGTGGCATTCCCGTGCAAAGCGGTTCCGAGCCCGGGGCCGGAGCGACGCCATGAGGCCGGCCGCGCTGATGCTGGCGGGCGTCCTCTACGCGTGCGGCGCGCTCCAGGCGCAGCAGCCCGGGAGCCGCACCGGCCACGAAGGACATACCGCGTCGGCGGCGGCGCCGGCTACGGCACCAGTGCTGGTGCCTCCGCCCGTCATAAGCGACATTCCGCTGATCGATCGCGACAATCGAAAGACCTCTCTGCTCGAAGCGATAGACACCGACGGCCCGGTGTTCGTTAATTTCATTTTCACCAGTTGCACCACGATTTGCCCGGTCATGAGCGCGGGCTTCGCGCAGTTTCACGATCAGCTTGGCGCGCAGCGCAGCGGCGTGCGCCTGGTGTCAATCTCGATCGATCCGGAAGTCGACACGACCGCCGCGTTGCGGGTTTACGCAGCGCGCTACCACGCCAGCCGCTCCTGGCAGTTTCTAACGGGAACCACTGCCGGCGTCGCAGCCGCGCAGCGCGCGTTTGGCGCATATCGCGGCGACAAGACCAATCACGCGCCGGCTACCTATTTTCGCCGCGGCCGGACCGCACCATGGCAGGTCGTGAGCGGTCTGTCGAGCGCCGAGACGCTGCTCGCGCTCGTGCGCAGCCAGTCCGGAGACTCATGACGCCGGCACTTCACACGGTCGCGCCCACCCACCTTCGCGCAGGCCACACGGCCGGTGTGGTTCGTGCGGCCCTGACGGCCGGTGTCGTGGTGTGGGCGCTGTTAGCGATTCCTGCCGCGCGCCAGCTGGCAGCGCCGGACGCCGGCGAGCGTTTCTACCGCGAAGGCATCGGCGCCGACGGTGCCGCGATCGCGGCGGTCGTGCAACAGGACATTCGCGTGCGCAGCACCGACATGCCTTGCCTCAACTGCCACCAGCGAAGCGGCTTTGGCACCGCGGAAGGGCCGGTGACGACGCCGCCCGTGATTGGATCGATGCTCTTCGCGCCGCTGACGCGGGGCAGTGCGCAGATGGGGACGGTCACGACGACGGGTGCCGGCACCAGACCGGCGTATACGGACCAGAGCTTGCTGCGCGCGTTGCGCAATGGAATGGACCCGGCCGGCCGCACGCTGTCGCCGACCATGCCCCGATACGCGATCAACGATGAGACGGGAGCGGCGCTGACGGCGTATCTGCGGTCGTTAGCGGCCGAACCTGCGGCCGGAGTCACCGCCGACTCTGTGCACCTGGCGACGATCACCACGCCGGGTGTGAGCGCGGCCAGGCGCTCGTCGATGATCGACGTCCTCGAAACTTACGTGCGCCACAAGAACGCGAACACGCGCAACGAGACCGGCCGGCGCGAGCGCGGCCCGTGGGACATGGCGCCGCACGTGGGGAAGTATCGCAACTGGGTGCTGCACGAGTGGCGGCTCCAAGGCGCGCCGAGCACGTGGCCGGCGCAGCTGGCGGACTGGTATCGACAGCAAGCGGTCTTCGCCGTGGTCGGAGGTCTTGGCGACGACGATTGGACGCCGGTCCACCAGTTCGCGGCACGAGTCAAGTTGCCTGTGGTCCTGCCTCAGCTCACGTTGCCGCCGGCGGAAGAATCTGGCGACCGGTTCTATTCCCTGTATTTCTCGAAAGGCCTGGGTCTCGAGGCTGACCTGCTCGCGAACCAGCTTCGGGGCGCGAAGCCCGCGGGGCGCGTCCTGCAGGTGTCGCGCTGCGGCACGGCCGGGCATACCGAGGCGATGGCCATTCGCAAGCTCAGCCCGTCGATTGAATCCGAATGCGTCGATCCGGCGACATCGCTGACTGGCGCGGAATGGGCCAAACTGCTCTCGGGCCGGTTCGATACGGTGGTGCTGTGGATCGGCCCCGCCGATCTGCCTGACGCGCTTCCGGCTTCGGTCACGAGGGTCTATGTGTCGTCGACGCTGCTGGGCGAAAGCGCCGGCGCCCTGCCTGCGACGATCGCGGCACGCGCCTTCGTGCTTCACCCGTTCGTGCTCCCCGGCGAGTTCGATCGCCATGTGTTCCGCGCGCTCGCCTGGCTGAAGGCCAACGCCCTCGCGCCGGCGGACCGCGGCGTGGCGATCAACGCGCTGTTTGCGGCCTCGCTGGTCAATGACGCGCTCTCGCACCCGCGCACGCTCGAGTCCCGTGAGTACTTCATCGAGCGTCTCGAGCACCTCGCCTCCCGCTCGCCGCACCGTTCAACGTATCCCGCAATTTCGTTCAGCTCCCGACGACGGTTTGCCTCCGCCGGCGGCTACGTCCTGAAGGCGCCGCCGGTCTCCGGCGCGCCGTTTGGAAAGGTCACAGAATGGTTCCTTCCTTCACCCTAACCACCGTCCACCGGCTCGTCGCCATGGCCGCGTTGATTGTCGGGATTACGTCTTGGGCCACGCTATCGATTGCCCAAGCGCCAGCGGCCGATCCCGCCAGCCTGCTCAATACGCTGCTCGATCGCGCTGCCAGAACCGCGCCCGGTACCTACGCCGTTACGACGACCACGGTATCGCCGGAAACCGGCGCGTCGCCGCTTGTCGTGCAGGCTGATGTCATGCGTGGCGCCGAGCAGACGATCCGTGCTGCGATCGTTCTCGCTGGCGTGATGTCGCAGCCGTATGTGGCGCGCGTACGCGTGCTGGCCGCGGCCGCAACGCCTGGGGCCGCGCCACTGGTGGCCGGTGATGCCATTGGCGCAGGACAGGCCGGGACAATCCGGCTGATTCGTGAGTTCACGCTTGCGCCCGGCGAGTACGACGTGCACGCCGCGGTTGGCCACGCGCGAAGCGATGGCGGCGCCATCATCACCTTGAACAAATTCCGCCTGACCGTTCCCGATGTCTGGCGCGGACCGCTGGCGGTCAGCCCGGTCGTGCTGGGCGATGCCGTCGCCGAAGTCAAGCGCGCACCTGGGACGAGGCCCTTCGAGTTCGAGCCGACGGCGCTGACACCGACGGCCCGCGATCGGTTCGCGCAGAGTGGGAGCGTGCACGTGGCGTTCCGGATTTACAACTGGACACCGGACCAGGCCGTGAAGCCCGACATCGGCGTGGAATACGTGTTCTACGAGCGCGCCGCGCGAGGCCAGCGATTCTTCAACAAGCTGAAGCCGCAGCGCCTGCATGCCGGCACGGTGGGGCCCGCATTCGACCCGGCCGACGGCGCGGTCACGGCGGGTATGACCGTCCCGCTTGCGTCGTTTCCGTTAGGCGACTTTGACCTGGTCGTACGGGTCACCGACAACAGGAACAGGCAGTCGGCCGAGCGCAGGGTAGCTTTCGCCGTGGCGCCATAGTTTCCTGCCGTCGGAAGGGCCATTGACTGAGCACAATTGTGAGGCCTGCCTAAGAACGGTGCGCTGAACCTTGCCGGAGACCCGGTGTCGAGCGATCGAGGGGCGTTTTGCCCGCAAGAGAGTGCGAAGCGCCGGGGTAAAGAGCTGACGAAGCCTGTACCTGACCGTTGGTTGCTATCCCCTCTATCTGCTGAAAGTAGTCTCGCTCGCGTTCCGCCATGACTCCCGTGAGGAGGCCGGCGGGCGGAAGGGTTGTGGATGACGTTTTGTAGCGTCGGTCAGCGTGTTTACTCCTGGTTGGCCGCCCCGATGATCGGGTCCGGGTTGCTCGACTTCTTCGAGGCGAGATGGGTTCCACGTGATGGTCCGACTCCAGGCGAGGGGTTCCGCAAACAGCGGCGGCTGCCAACCCGATGAAATCACGTGCGCGTCATCGCGTTGCACCTGAAGTTCCGCGGCCGGCCCGCGGCGGCGTGGTCGCGTTGTGCACCTACGCACTATGGACGGCCATCGCGCTGGGCGGACAGGGCGGGGGGACCCCGGCTGCCGTGATGTTCGAGCCCGCAGTCGGGAGCGACATGGGCGAATCGGGTCCACAGGACATCGAGCGCGCGGACTTCAACCGCGACGGCTGGCCCGACGTCGCGATTCTCACGACAGGTAACGGGCGGCAGATCCAGTTTCTCGACAGTACGGCCGCTGGAGCGCTCGCAAAAGGCCCGACGCTGAACGTGCCGTTCGGATCCGGGTTTGCCAGCGGATACTTCGATTCCGATGGCCTGCTCGACCTGGCGGTGACGCAGATCGCCATGAACTCGTCAGACTCCAACCCGCTGTGCGGCACCGGCGCGGTGCCCGGCACCTTGATTTACCGGGGGACCACAGGGTCGCGATTCACCTTCCAGAGCTGCTTGCCCGGTGTCGCTCGGTCAGTGGGGATCAGAGACGTCGTGACGGGTGACTTCAACGGCGACACGTACGTGGATCTGGTGGTCGTCGGAGATCCCGGCTACCGTGCGCTGAAGTTTTATCCGGGCCACGGCGACGGCACCTTCGGATCGCCGGTGCAGGTGGTCAGCAGCACCGGCGCCGCCTACACGGCGTTGAATCCGGCTCCGGACGTCAACGGCCCGATGACGGTGCTCGACGTCGATCGCGACGGCGACCTGGACATCATTGCGCGCGCGGGCAGCAGCGTCGGTACGTTTCTCAATTTCGATGGCCTCGGCCAATTCCGATATTTCATTACGACAGTACCGACCGGATCGGCCGGGGCAATCCGGACATTTGCCGTGGGCGACCTGAACCGCGACGGAGTGAGCGATATCGCCGGCGCCGGGAACGGCGGCGTCTTCGTTGTGACCGGGGCAGGTGTTGTCGGATCCAACCCCACGTACACCCTCGCCGCAAATGTCGCGATGCCGGCAGGTGCGACGTACAGCCTGCTCGCCGACCTCAACAAAGATGGCGCGCTCGACCTCGCGGTCGTCCGCGATGCTGCCACCGGCAGCGATGACGTCTACGTGTTCGCTGGGAACGGCGATGGGACGCTCGTGGTGGCGCCTACGATCGCACCGATCGGCCTGGTCTCTCCGCCGGCGAATCCGCGTCACGCCACGGTTGGGGACTGGAATCGTGATAACTGGCTGGACCTGGCGGTCGCTGACGGCGTCCTGGATAACCCACGGGTATGGGCGCTGCGACAGATACCGGGCGTGGCCGACGAGATACCTCCAAGCGTGACGATCACGGCGCCAGCCGCCGGCGGTCCGCCGCTGTCCGGATCCGTGACCCTGATGGCTGACGCCACAGACAACTCGGGAGTGGTGTCGCGGGTCGAATTCTATTCGACCACTGCCGGTCCGACGCCTGTCACTACGCGGATCGCGGAAGACCCGACGTGGCCGTGGGCGGCAGTCTGGAACACCGTGCCGCGACCGAACGGCAATTACACCCTGACCGCTAAGGCGTTCGACGCGGCCGGTAACTCCAGCGTCTCGCCCGGCGTCGTCGTGACCACTGCCAATGCAGACACGACGGCGCCGGTGGTAAGTGTGACCGCGTCCACCGCAAAGAGCTGGCTGGCCGCGCCGACGCCAGGCCAGGTGGCCCTGAACGCGACGGCGAGCGATCTCAACGGTGTCACCAGCGTCGAATTCTATGCTCAGCCGGTGGGCGGGGCCTTGACCTTGATCGGCGTCGACGCGACGCCGCCGTTTGGCGGCGTCTGGAATACCGGCGAGGACGCCAATGGGAACGGCGTCCTGGATCCAGCCGAGGACACGAACGGCAATGGCATCTTAGATCCCGGCGAGGATGTCAACGGTAACGGCGTCCTGGATCCTTCCGAAGACGTGAACCTGAACGGTGCGCTGGACGCCATCCTCGCACCGGCCGGCAGCTACGCGCTCACGGCCAAAGCGTACGATCCGGCGAACAACGCCGGCACGTCTCCCCCCGTGGTCGTCGAGGTCAATCGGCCGCCGCGAGCGAACGCCGGCCCCGATCGGTCGATTGCGCCGGCAGCGGACGGAAGCGCCACCATCACGGGCACCGGGATTGATCCCGACCCGGGCGACGTGCTGTTGTACCAATGGTTCGAGGGGGATGTACCCCTGGGACCGGTCGCAGCGACACCATCTCTCTCGGTCGTGTTGCCGCACGAGACCCCCTATTTCCTCGAGTTGAGAATCACTGACAGCCATGGCGCGTTCAGCGTGGACGTTGCGGAAATTATGGTGGACCCTTCGCTGGGCCTCGCCCCGGGGGTCGCCACGCACCCGGCAAGCCAGGTCATTGCATCGGGCAGCTCGGCGACGCTCAGCGTCGTCGCGACGGGCACGGCGCCGCTGAGCTATCAGTGGTACCAGGGATTGAGCCCGGGCACGACCAGCCCCATTTCAGGCGCCGCTACCAGCAGCTATGTGACGCCGGCGCTAATCACCGCCCAGCGTTATTGGGTGCGCGTCACGAATGCGCTCGGGACAGCGGACTCGGCAACGGCGACCGTGACGGTGAACAGCGTGCCGTCGGCGCTCGGCGATGCCTACACGGCGACCGAGGATACCTTGCTGACCGTGGCCGCCCCGGGTGTCCTGGCCAACGACACGGACGCGGATACCGGCACGACGCTGACAGCGGTGCTGGCAACGGGCCCGGCGTCGGGCATATTGGCGCTGAGCGCGAACGGCGGGTTCACCTACTTGCCGAACCCGAACTTCGCCGGCACCGACACGTTTGCTTACCGCGCTGACGACGGCTCGCTCTCTAGCTCCGTGACGACGGTGACGATCATGGTGCCCGCGTCCAACGACGCGCCGGTGGCGACTGACGACACGGTGACGACCG
>JANOZI010001007.1:0-7787 GCA_031429375.1 Acidobacteriota bacterium
CGGACGATGCCAACCGGCAGATTGGTGCCGATGATATTTGACCCGCTGAGATAGACGTTACCGCCGGTGCCGGCGGGACCCGTTGCGAAGTCGATAACGGGCACGGCTATCGCCGGCGCCGCCATCAGTACCGTCGCCGCAGCGGCGATACCCAAAACCTTCAAACACTTAAACATCACTACCTCCCTCACACCCAAGACGACCTATGTTCCCCAAGCGCTCGCTTGGCTCACGTCCTCTCCTAGAGCAAGGCCTCTGCCACTTTCAATTCCGTTCTGCTGTCGGCGAAGCGTCACCGTAAGTTGTTGTTCGAGGGAAAGATACAAAGTAGTTCCATGCGGCGCAGTCATCTGAAGATCGGGTTTCCGGCCCAGAGAAGCCCTCTCTCAAGGCGACTAATTTCTTAATGATGTCAACGCTTGCGTGTTGAAGGTCGCGCGCGGGCGTCGTCGCGAGCGCGCGCGATCCGGAAGGCCGATGTGCGGAGATGTCAGGAGGGCAGATACGCAGAGAGATGGGGAACGATCGTGCGCACGAATTCAATCGCGAGGCGCTCTGCGCTGGCGCCGCCGTCTTGCGCATCGACCGCCACCGGCGCGATCACGCGCACCATCGACCCATCCGTACGGTTCAAGCGAATCGCGTCGTGGATCAGGAACATACGGCTGACGTACTCGCTCGCCACGACGCGGCCGTGACTCTGGTACCAATACAGCACGAGTTGCCGATCGAGACCCTTCTGCACGACGTAGCGATTGACTTGCATGTGACGCCCGGGGCCGAGAGCGTCGGCAATGTGAAGCCGGCCCTCCGACACGGGTTGCCAGCCCGCGCCCGGCAGGCAATTGAGCGGCGAATGAATCGTGTCGCCCTGGCGCTGGCTGTTATAGAAACCCATGTAGAGGCCGACCGCGGCGCCATCCGGTTTGTAGTAGGCGCGCGACAGGTAATCATCCACGCCGAGGACTTTCAGCACGTCGGCTTCCATCGGCGGATCTTCGACGGCGCGCCACGACTCCATCGCCATCGGGAACTGCTTGAACGACAGTCGTTCGACGGCCGGTTCGCTGCGACGGGCGTTGGCCATGAACAGCGCGGTTGCGGCGAAGCAGACCACCAGCGTCAGGGCGCGACCGAGCGGACCTGTTGCGCGCGTCATGCCGTCACCGTTTCTTGCGGCATGGCTCGGGGCGGCACCACCCGGATCAGCAACCGCTGCAAGGCCAGCATCATCAGGAACGCGACCACGAAGACGACCCAGCCGGAGAATTCATGAAACAGTCCTTCGACACCGGCCTGGCCCATGTAGTGGGCGGCCCACCCGGCGCTGGCCACGCGCAGCCCGTTGGCGAGAATGGCCACCGGGATCGCCGACAGCGCAATCACGGTGCGGACCCAGGCGCGGGAGTCGGCGAAGTAGCCGAACACGATGCCGAGGGTAAAGAGGGAAACGAGCGAGCGAATGCCGCTGCACGCTTCGGCGACTTCGAGCGTCGCGTTGGCGAGAATCAGCACGTTGCCTTCGCGCAGGATCGGGATGTTCGCCGCGCTGATCCCGTACTCTCCGACATGCGACGCCACGAGCTGGAGGGGAAAGGCGATCTTGTTGAAGATGATCGCGGGCAACGGAATCATCAGGAGCATGAACGCGAGCGGGAACAACAGCACCCGCAGCCGCGGCCAACCGAGCAGGAACAGGATCGTGCCGGCGATTACGCCGAGCAGGGACAGGCGCGACAGGAACAACTCGGCACCGAGGATGCCCGCGACCAGCATCACCAGGCTGCCAATCACGATCAGCAGTCCCACCGCCGATGGCCGGGCCGGCATTGCCATGAGACGATGGCGCCGCTCCCACGCGAAATACGCCGCCAGCGGCACGATGAAGAACCCATGGGAGTAGTTGTCGTCGTTGGACCACGCATCCACGAGCCCGCGGATCACGTACCAGTACGTGACGACGATGGCGCCGGCCACGAGGGCCGCAGCCACAATATTTTCCTTCGAAGTCGTCATGCGCCTGGTGTGCCCCGTTGGTTGCGTGCACGAATGCCAGGTGGAGGCGGTTTCAGATCGTCACATCCGGACGAAGGACGCCGCCACCACTAGCAACTGTCTAGCCGGGCAATCCGCCGGCTCTACGCCAGCCTGTAGAGCAATTGCGTTGCCAACTTTCGATTGTGCACTTCGCTCCAAAACCCCGCGAACCATTACCTTCGCGAGGCATTGTCGGTAGTTGAAGTGACTTTTATCCGCTTGCGCGCCACGTTTTCACTCCGCTTTTAGTTATTTCGCGGCACTCTACGGCGGCCTGCAATTTGCTCTTGGATGGTGCCATGGCGTCTTCGAACGGTCACGGCGTGCCAACACTGCTTCTCATTGAAGGGCGGTCCACCGACCGGCCCACGACACAGGAAGTGCTCGCCGACGCACAGGGCGTGCTCAACATCGAGTGGGTGGGGACGGTCACCGAAGGCGTCGCCAAGCTCCGCGACCATTTCGTCAGTGCCGTGCTGCTCGACCTCTCGCTGCCGGAGTGCCGTGACTTGTCCGCCGTCGATCAGCTGCGAAAGGCCTCGCCATCGGTCGCGATCATGCTCCTGGCGCGGGCGACCGACCAGGCGCTGGCGCGCCGGGCGGTTGAGCGCGGGGCGAGCGACTATGTCGTGACCGACCAGCTGGACATGCGCTCGTTCCTGCAGCTGATCGCGATGATGTTCGAGCGGCGGGCCGTCGAAGAACAGAAGTTCGTCGAGCGCGAGCGCGCCGAAGTCACGCTCAACTCGATCGGCGATGCGGTGATGACCACCGACACGCTGGGCCACGTCACCTATCTCAACGCCGAGGCCGAAACGCTCACCGGGTGGACGCGCTCGGAAGCCTTTGCGCGGCCGCTCGCCGAAGTGTTCGACGTGATGGATGCCCTGACCGGGCAGCACGCGCAGAACCCGTCGGAGCTGGCGATCGAGCACCGCAAGAAGGTCCGCCTCAAGGGCAGCTACATCCTGGTGAGCCGCGAGGGCGCCGAGACGGCGATCGAGCATTCGGCCGCACCCATCCAGGATCGCCAGGGCAATATTCTCGGCGCAGTGATCGTGTTCCGCGACGTCGTCGTCTCGCGTGAGCGCTCGCGCCAGATGCTCCACCTGGCCGAGCACGACGCGCTCACCGACTTGCCGAACCGCCTGTTGCTGAACGACCGGCTGACGCGCGCCCTGGCGATCGCCCGCCGCTACGAGCGCCGCGTCGCGGTGTTGTTCCTCGATTGCGATCGCTTCAAGCACATCAACGACACCCTCGGCCATGCCGTCGGCGACCAGGTGCTGAAGTCGATTTCGCGCCGGGTCCAATCCGCGGTCCGCGACTCCGACACCGTCAGCCGCCACGGCGGCGATGAGTTCATCATCCTGCTGTCGGAAGTCGACACCGCGGAAGACGCCGGCACCATCGCGCAGAAGATCATCGCCGCGATTGCCGAACCGCACCTGGTCTCGGGCCACGAGCTGGTGCTCACGGCGAGCATCGGCGTTGCGATGTATCCCGAAGACGGCCCCGACGCCCAGACGTTGATCTCCCGTGCCGACACGGCGATGTATCACGCCAAATCGTCGGGCCGCAACCAGGTCGGCTTCTATCGATCCGACATGGAAGCGCCGGCGGTCAAGCGGTTGTCGCTCGAGACCGAGCTGCGTAACGCCGTCGACGGCGAAGAATTCGTGCTGCACTACCAGCCGACGATCTGCCTCGAGACCGGAAAGATCACCGGGGCGGAAGCGCTAATGCGGTGGAAGCACCCGTCGCGCGGGCTGATCCCGCCCGATCAATTCATTCCGGCCGCCGAAGCGTCCGCGCTGATCATTCCGATGGGGCGGTGGGCGCTCGGCGAAGCCTGCCGCCAGGCGAAGGCGTGGCAAGACAAGGGGCTGCCGCCGATCCCGATTGCGGTCAACGTGTCGGCGCTGCAATTCCGCACGGCGGGTTTCCTCGACGATATCCAGCGCTTCCTGCGTGAGACGCCGCTGGCCTCGAAGTATCTCGAGCTCGAGCTGACCGAAAGCGCGTTGATGGTCGATACGGCCACCACCACGGCCCTGCTCGCGCTGCTCAAGGATGCCGGCGTCATCCTGAAAGTCGACGATTTCGGCACCGGCCCGTCGAGCCTGAGTTACCTGCAGCACTGCCCGGTTGACGTGCTGAAGATCGATCAGTCGTTCGTCCAGCACATCGCACCGTTCCCGGACGGCGCGCCGCTGGTGCGCGCGGTGATTGCGATGGGTAAGAGCCTGGGCTGCCGCATCGTCGCCGAGGGAGTCGAGACGACAGATCAACTCGCCTACCTGCGTTCTGAGGCCTGCGACGAGGGCCAGGGCTACCACTTCAGCCCCGCCCTGGACGCCGACGCCTTCAAGGATCTGCTGGCGGCGGCGCCGTTCGCGGTGCCCGCTAGGGAGAGGGTTGACGCCGGGCGCTTTTGATCAAGGCGATCAGCCCGGCCGTCGAGCTGTCGTGCCCGGCCGCATCGCCCGCTGCGGCGAGATCCTTCACCACCGCCGTCGCGAGCTGCTTGCCGAGCTCGACGCCCCACTGATCGAACGAATTGATCTGCCAGATCGCGCCCATCGTGAACACCTTGTGCTCGTACAACGCCAGCAGCATCCCGAGGGTGTGCGGCCCGAGCCTGTCGTAGAGGATGGTGGTTGACGGCCGATTGCCGGGAAACACCTTGTGCGGCAGCAACCGATCCAGTTTTTCGCCGGAGTAGCCCTGGGCGGTGAGCTCGCTGTGCACCTCGGCCTCCGTCTTGCCCTTCATCAACGCCTCGGTCTGCGCGACGCAGTTGGCGAGCAGCAGCCGCTGGTGGTCGCCGAGCTCGTTGTGCGAGTGCAGTCCGGCAAGGAAGTCGGTTGAGATCAGGCGCGTGCCCTGGTGCAGCAACTGATAAAAGGCATGTTGCCCGTTGGTCCCGGGCTCGCCCCACACCACTGCGGCGGTCGGGGCCGAAACCGGGCGCCCTTCGCGATCGACCCGCTTGCCATTGCTCTCCATGTCGAGCTGCTGCAAAAACGCCGGCAGGCGGTGCAGGTACTGTTCGTAGGGCAGCACGGCGTGGCTTTCCGCGCCGAGCACGCTCGCGTACCAGACGCCCAGCAGGCCAAGCGTGATCGGAACGTTCTGTTCAAGCGGCGCAGTGCGGAAGTGCTCGTCCATTTCGTGCGCGCCGTCGAGCAACTGCTCGAAGTGGCGGTAACCGACGGCGAGCGCAATCGGCAGCCCGATCGACGACCAGAGCGAGTAACGTCCGCCGACCCAATCCCAGAACACGAACATGTTGTCCGGGGCGATGCCGAACTT
The DNA here is from genome assembly GCA_031429375.1 of Acidobacteriota bacterium. Classification (GTDB taxonomy): domain Bacteria; phylum Acidobacteriota; class Vicinamibacteria; order Vicinamibacterales; family UBA2999; genus 12-FULL-67-14b. The sequence continues at coordinate 5,353 of JANOZI010001007.1, forward strand.
TCGCACCTCCGCTTCGTTGGTGGAGATCGCGACGAAATGTTTGGCCACCGCCGGCTCGTCCTTCGCCCGCGCCAGGAACCACGCGCGCGCCGACTGCGCGTTGGCCATCGTCTCCTGCGTGGTGAACGTCTTCGACGCGATCGTAAAGAGCGTCGTTGCCGGATCGAGCGGCCGCAGGGTCTCGGCGAGGTGGGTGCCGTCGACGTTCGAGACGAAATGCAGGCGCGGGCCTTCACGGCCGTACGGGGCGAGCGCCGCGGTCACCATGGCCGGCCCGAGATCCGAGCCGCCGATTCCGACATTCACGACATCGGTGATGCGATGGCCGGTATAGCCGAGCCAGCTGCCGCTCCTCACGGCCTCGGAGAAGCGGCGGATGTGCTCGAGCGCGGCGTGCACATCCGGCATCACGTCGCGGCCGTCGGCCAGCATTGGCCGGCCGGATCGGTTTCGCAGCGCCACGTGCATGACGGCGCGGCCTTCGGTGATGTTGATGGGCTCGCCGGCCAGCATCCGGTCGCGGAGGGCTTCGACGCCAGTGCGGCGCGCCACGTTGCCAAGTGCCGACATGACTTCCGTTGTGATCAAATTCTTCGAGTAATCGACGAACAGGTGCTCGCCGACGCGCAGCGAAAAGCGGTTCGCGCGCCCGGGATCGTCGGCGAACAAGTCGCGCAGGTGCCGGCTCGGCGCCAGCGCCGCGAGGCCGGGGAGCGCTGAGGCCCCGGAAGTGCCGGGGCGGCCGCCGGCTTCGTCTGCCCACGCGCGGAAGCCGCCATCGAACGCCTTGTCGTTTTGCCCGCGGCGAAACCGCGCGGGCAACGCCTGGAACAGGCGGATGTTGCCGCCGCCCAGCACGACGTACTCGGCGGCGACCGCGGCGCGCAGTAACTCGGCGCCTTCGAGCACCACGGGGCGCCAGGCATCTTCGCCAAGCGCGACGAGGCCGCGTTGTCCCAGCAGGTCCTCGAAGGTCTGATCGCGATAGGGCAGGTGGGCCAGCTCGAGCGTCACGAGGTGGCCATCGTCCACGAGCGCGGTGCCGAGGCCCGAGCCCAGGCCGACAAACAGCATACGACCGCCTTCGTAGCTGCCGAGCGCCTGCATGGCCGCGTCGTTGACGATCTTGACCGGTACGCCGAGGGCGGCGGCCCAGTCGAAGCCCACCCAACCCGGGCCGAGGTTCCAGGGCTCCTCGAACACCGCGCCGCGCAGGACCGGGCTCGGCACGCCAATCGTGGCGGCGTCATAGGTCCAGCCGGCGGTGTGTTGCGTCACGCCCGCCACCACTTGCGCGGGCGTGAAACCATCGCCCGAATCAAATTTCCTCACGTCGGGGCCGCCGGAGTGCTTGAGTTTGACGTGGGTGCCGCCGATATCGACAACAAGAACCTGCATAAGCAATAGAGAATAACCAATTACGAATAACCAATTACGAATAACCAATTACGAATAACCAATTACGAATAACCAATTACGAATGTCCAAGAACCAACGGTTTCTCCTTCCGGATGAGGGTTTCGTTATTGGTTATTTGTGACTCGTCTTTCGTTATTGGTTATTCTCTAAGAATGTCCCTGCTCGATTCACTGAAACGCGTAACCACTGTCGTGGCCGACACGGGCGACATCGACGCGATGCGGCAGTTCCGTCCCCAGGACGCGACCACCAACCCGTCGCTGCTCCTCAAGGCGGCGCAGTTGCCACAGTACCGGCCGCTCGTGGACGCGGCGCTGACCGACTCGGAGCGGCTCGGCCTGCCCGAGGCCAGGCGCACCGAAGCGTTCATGGATCGCCTGTCGGTCAATTTCGGCCGCGAGATCCTGAAGATCGTGCCGGGCCGGGTCTCGACAGAGGTCGACGCCCGCTTGAGCTTCGACACCGGTGGCAGCGTCTCCAAGGCGCGCGAGCTCGTCGCGCTCTACGAGAAGGCCGGTATCGATCGTGAGCGGCTGTTGATCAAGCTGGGCAGCACGTGGGAAGGCATCCAGGCGGCGGCGCAACTCGAGCGCGAAAAGATCCACTGCAACCTCACGCTGCTCTTCAGCTTCGCGCAAGCCGTGGCCTGCGCGGAAGCGGGCGTCACCTTGATCTCGCCGTTTGTCGGCCGCATCTACGACTACTACCGCAAGGAGCGCGGCGCCGAGATCCCGTCCGAGGAGGACCCGGGCGTCCAGTCGGTGACCAAGATCTACAACTATTACAAGAAGTTCGGCTACAAGACGCAGGTCATGGGCGCGAGCTTCCGAAAGGTCGAACAGATCCTGAATCTCGCCGGCTGCGATCTGTTGACCATCAGCCCGGAGCTGCTGGACACGCTGCAGCGCACCGAAGGCGAGGTCACGCCGCGCCTCACGCCCGCGGCCGCGCGGGTGTCGGAAGGCGAGAAGCTGCTGCTCGACGAGAAGGCCTACCGGTTCTTGCACAATCAGGAT
>JANOZI010001008.1:0-5167 GCA_031429375.1 Acidobacteriota bacterium
GCGACGACGAGAGCGGATCCGAGATTCGTGAGCTTACGCATTTGAGTGTCTCCGGTTTGTGAATAGTTTCCGATCGAACGTGATGTGATTTCTTTACATCCGGCTGCGTCGCCGGACGTTTTGCCATGTTCTCGGCCGCCCATCAAGCGTAACTTCGCATACCCTACACGACGTCCTTGAGCCGGAGTCGAGCCGGGTGCCCGTGGTGGCCAGGACCGCGCGGTACTGTGCAAAGCGATGCCGGTGTGCTCGGGAAGGTCGCAGTGCGAGTGGCCACGACTACGCATCGATCGAGTAGGTGATGGTCGAGCGTAGACCATCCTGGTATTGAAGCGGAGCTGGGCCGAACCCATGAACTGACTGACGCCGTTGTCGGTCGCGGCGAATTCCAGCGTCTGGTTGCCGAACAGGCCGTCCGTGTTCGTGATCTGTAAGCCGTCGACGATCATCGAGCCGTCAGCGTGCCGCCCGGACCCGTCGTCCAACACGCCGGCAGCGTCGGGCCGGTGAAATCGCTCGTGAGCCTGGGCCGCCCGCTCCCCGACGTAGGCTCGAGTGCGCCGCCGACTGCGCAACCGTGATCAACGCGAAGATGGCGAGCTTCATATGAGTCGCTCGACTCCAATCGAAGGTTTGAAGGCGGAGTGGCATACCCACCCCGCCTTGAACCGTGGTGTCCCGCGCTTAGGAGCCGCAGTTGTACGTCGCCTGGGCGGCGTCGATCTTTGCGAGCACCGCGGTCTTGAAGTAGCTGTTCGGCAACGTCTGAGCCGCGGCCTCGGCCCTGGCCAGCAGGGCGCACAGCGTTGCGTTCGAGGGGGCGCTGAAACCCGATGCCGCGATCGGCGCGTTGAAGGTGACCATGCCGCCGGCAACCAGCGAGGCGATGACGAGAGCGGATCCGAGATTCGTGAGCTTACGCATTTGAGTGTCTCCGGTTTGTAGAAAGTTTCCGATAAGAACGTGAATGTATTTCCCAACATCCGGCTCCGTCGCCGGACCTTGCATGAACGGGTGTTAGTCGGCGCAGGCAGCCGCTTTCTTCGTGCCATAGATCGCGGCAATCGCCAGGTCCTTGGCGAAGCTCGGCGCCATGCTGTTCTGGATGTTGATCGCGACCGCCGCGAGATGCGCGCAGAAGCTGGCGGTATCGGCCGACACGGGCTTGGCGGAGACCACGAGAGAAGCTGCGACCATCGAAGCGATAACAAGGGCGCCGGCGAGTCTGGACTTACGCATTTTGAAATCCTCCTGAGAATCGGTGTAGTTGACGTTGGCGATGTTCCCGGCCGCCCTCGGCGCCCGCGAATCCCATAAGGTCATCAATAGCCATATTCCTGCCATGTTCCTTAAAGGCTTGTTTTCAACGACTTAGTGGCTGTTAGTGTGGAACGGTCGATGTTGGTCTCCGCCCGCGGCGACTTTATTCGGCGCCCGTTCCGCCTGGCCCTAATCGACCTGACAGAAGGGGATTTAGAGGCCCTGATGGAGTTGGTTTACGCAAGAGGCGGCTTGGCAAACGAAACTTCAGGAAGTCACTGCGTGCGAAGACCGCGTCCAGGGATGCTGGACGCGGTCCTCGATGGAGAAGGCAACGTGCGCTCGTGCTTCGAGCGCTACTTCGTATACGTAATCACGACGTCCTTGAGCGCCGGCGTCGAGCCGGGCGCCGTGGTGGTCAGGACTGCGCGGTACTGTGCGAAGCGATTGGTTCCGCCGATCGCCCCTCCGGACGCCGGGACGGCGACAAAGCCCGTCCAGCTCGCGTCAGGCGCCGGTGTCGAACCGGTTCGCACCTGGAAGCTGAGCGCCGTTCCGGCCGGGAGTTCGCTGACCCACGAGGCCGTGTTCCAGGTTACGACCTGGCCGGCATCGAAAATGGCCGACGTGAACTCGCCCGACGGCTGGTACGGACTCATGCGCATCCAATCGACCGAGAGCACGCCTGTGCCGAGGTCTCCGGCGAGCAAGATCATGCCGGTGTTGCTCGGGAAGGTCGCCGTGTGAGTGGCCACGACTACGCCATCGATCGAGTAGGTGATGGTCGAGCCGTAGAGGTCAATCCGGAAGCGATGCGGTGCGCCGAGCATGTTGCCGGGCACCAGCGTTTCAATCGTGCCGCCCTTGAGCATGAGTGTGGTCGCGTAGAGCCGCCCATCCGCCTTGGTATTGAAGCGGAGCTGGGCCGAACCCATGAACTGACTGACGCCGTTGTAGGTCGCGGCGAATTCCAGCGTCTGGTTGCCCAACAGGCCGTTCGTGTTGGTGATCTGGAAGCCGTCAACGATCATCGAGCCGCCAACGAACGTCAGCGCGCCGCCCGGTCCCTTGAACCAGCCCGCCGGCAGCGTCGGGCCGGTGAACTCGCTCGTCAGCCTGGGCTGCAGGATGACCGCGCCGTCGGACATGCGCGCGACATACGCGCCCGTGCCGGCCGTGCCGCCGCTCAGATCCGCGAACGTTCCGCTGGCCCAGGTCGACGCGTCGTCGTTGACGATCCTCGCGGTCGCCTGGCCTCTCACCACCGTCACGTCGGTGGCCACGGCGAGGTTGAGCGTGAACGTTTCGGATTGCTCAATCACGGCGTCGCCGCTGATTGGCACCGACACGGTCATCGACGTCACGCCCTCGGCGAAGGTCAGCGAGCCCGAAACAGCCGTGTAATCGCTGCCGGCTGTCGCCGTGCCGTTGGCCGTCTGATAGGTCACGGTTCCAGGCATGCCGGAGGCCTCGGAGAGCGTAACGGTGAAGACTGCGTTGGCCGTCCCGTTGTTGCCTTCGACCACCGATACATCCTGCACGCTGACGCTTGGCACCGGATCGTCGTCTTCGATCTCGCCGTCGAGGTCGCTGGTGGTGAGAATCATCTCGATGGCGTTGCCCAGGTGCAGGCGGACGCGCTCGAGCACCTCGTGCTTGCGGTCGCCCGTGATGGGGATGGTGATGTATTTCACGGTCTCATCCTCACCAAAGCTCAACGTGCCTGACGTGTTCTCGTAGTCGACGCCCGGCGTCGCCCCGAGGCCCAGTGTCGAGTAGTCCACCGACAGCGGGACCTCGCTGGTGTTCGACAGCGTCACCTTGAAGGTGAGGGAAGTCGTGCTGGGCCCGTCGCCTTCCTTGATGCGCGTGCTCGTCGTCGCGCTGCTGACCGACGCCACCGGCGTGGTGTCGTCATCGATGATGATGCCGATCGCTTCCGCCCGTGCAATGGTCGCGTTGACCGGCGTCGACAGCCGCACCGAGAAGGTCTCGTCCTTCTCCCTCGTCGTCTCGCCGATCACCTGCACGGTGACGGTTTTGCTGGTCTGGCCCGGGGCGAACGTGACGGTGCCGTTGGTGGACACGTAGTCGCGCACATCGCGCGCCGAACCCGTAAACGTCTGGAAGCCCACGGTCACGGTCGACATGCTGGCGTTCGACAGGTTGACCGGGAACACCGCTGCCGTGAAGGCGCTGTTGCCTTCGACGACGCTCATGTTCTCGATGCGGAGGCTCGGTGTCGGTATCACGGTGATAGCGACCGTGCCCGCCGCGGAGCCGCCGTTGCCATCGCCGATCGTGTAGGTGAACGTGTCGGGGCCGGAGTAGCCGGCGGCCGCTGCGTACGACACGGTCGTGCCGCTGCCCGTGATGGCGACGATGCCGTGCGCACCCTGCGTCACGCTCGTAATCGTCAGCGTCTCCGGACCATCGGGCGAGCTGTTGTCGTTGGTCAGCACGGCAATCGCGCTGAGCGTGCCGTTCTGCATCACGCTCGCCGCGTCGGCGACGACCGTCGGGTTGTCATTGACCGCCGTCACCGTGACCGTGACCGTGGCCGTGGCGCTGCCGCCGTTGCCGTCACCGATCGTGTAGGTGAAGCTGTCGGGCCCGTTGTAGTTGGCGGCCGGCGCGTAGCTGACGCCGGTGGCCGTGAAGGTGGCGGCGCCGTGCGCACCCTGGGTGACCGCGGTCACGCTGAGCGTTTCGCCGACGTCGGGACCCATCGTGTCGTTCGCGAGCACCGTGATGGCCGTCGTGCCGCTGTCTTCCGCGACCGTCTTGCTGTCGGCGGTGGCGACCGGGTTGTCGTTGACCGGCGTCACCGTGATGCCGACCGTGGCGGTGGCGCTGCCGCCGTTGCCGTCGCCGATCGTGTAGGTGAAGCTGTCGGACCCGTTGAAGTTGGCGTTGGGCGCGTAGCTGACACCTGTGGCGGTGAAGGTCACCGCGCCGTTCGCGCCCTGGGTGACGGCGGTTACCGAGAGGGTCTCGCCGACGTCGGGACCGATGTTGTCGTTGGTACGAACCGCGATGTTGGTCACGCCGCTGTCTTCGGCGACCGTCGCGCTGTCCGCGTTAGCGACCGGGTTGTCGTTGACCGGTGTCACCGTGACATTGACCGTGGCGGTGGCGCTGCCGCCGTTGCCGTCGCTGATCGTGTAGGTGAAGCTGTCGGCGCCGAAGTAGTTGGCGTTCGGCGCGTAGCTGACGCCGGTGGCCGTGAACGTCGCTGTGCCATTGGCCGCAGTGGTCACCGCGCTCACCGTGAGCGTCTCGCCGACGTCAGGACCGATCGTGTCGTTCGCGAGCACCGTAATGGCCGTCGTGCCGCTGTCGTCAGCAACCGTCTTGCTGTCGGCGGTGGCGACCGGGTTGTCGTTGACCGGCGTCACGGTCACGTTCACCGTGGCGATGGCGCTGCCGCCATTGCCGTCGCTGATCGTGTAGGTGAAGCTGTCGGCGCCGAAGTAGTTGGCGTTCGGCGCGTAACTGACGCCGGCGGCCGTGAACGCTGCCGTGCCGTTGGCCGCAGCGGTCACCGCGGTCACCGTGAGCGTCTCGCCGACGTCAGGACCGATCGTGTCGTTCGTGAGTACCGCAATGGCCGTCGTGCCGCTGTCTTCAGCGACCGTGTTGCTGTCGGCAGTGGCGACCGGGTTGTCGTTGACCGGCGTCACCGTGACGTTCACCGTGGCGGTGGCGCTGCCGCCATTGCCGTCACTGATCGTGTAGCTGAAGCTGTCGGGCCCGTTGTAGTTGGCATTGGGCGCGTATGTGACGCCCGTCGGCGTGATGGCCACGGCACCAAACGCGCCCTGGGTCACGGCGTTAATCGCCAGCGTCTCGCCGGCATCCGGACCGAGCGTGTCGTTGGCACGGACGTCGATGGCGTTGACGCCGC
>JANOZI010001009.1:0-2597 GCA_031429375.1 Acidobacteriota bacterium
TCCGACGCAAACGCCAGCGCCTGCAAGTCGAACATCAGCTTGACGTGCTGCTCGAACGAATCGGGCACGCCCACCGGCGCGCCGGGCAACTCGCGCGTTTCGCCGCTGCTGTTGGCCGCCTCGACCTGCTGGATGCGGCGCTCGATCTCGCGCACGTCTTCGAGGTAATCCGCCAGCCGCGCGCGATCGGCGGCGCTGGGGTTCTTGTTGAGGCGCGCCACCGCGGTGCCGAGCCAGTCGAGGATGCTCTTGTCTTCGCCGCGCCGTTCCTTGCGCTCGGCCGGCGTCGCGCCCACGCCAAACAGCTGATCGAACACGGTGCGCGGGTCGCGCACCATCGGCAGCGGCTGGTTCGGCGCCGCCCAGCTGATCGAATCGGTGTAGGTGCACGAGTAGCCGTACGAACAGCCGCCCGCCTGGTCGACGTTCTCGATGCACAGCTGCATCGACGGAATCGCGGTCGTCTGGCCGTGCCGCTGCGCGTAATACTGATCGAGCGAGGTCCCGACCAGCACGTCGGAGCCCTGCGTCTGCTTGGGATGCATCTGGGTCAGGAACACCGCGCTCGAGCGGAAATGATCGCCGCCGATTTCCGGCGACGTGAACGCTTCAGCGTTGCGCACGTCGGTGTGGCTGACGATGGTGATGTCGTTGCGGAACGGCTCGAGCGGCGCGAGCGCGCTGGGGCTGAGGTCGAAATCCCGACCCACCGCCGCCGGCGCCCACATGTTCTTCTTGATGCCGAACGCCGTGCTGCCGGCGGAGCCGTGCACCATTTCGATGGCCGCAAAGCGGACCTTGCCGCGCGCGGCCTGGGCGCCGGCGCGGGCCGGCACCATCGCCTCGAGGAACGGCAGCGCCATGGTGACGCCAACACCCTTCAGGGCCGTGCGGCGGGAAATGTGCCTCTGCGTGATGATCATCGTTGTCTCTGCTCCTATTGCCCAGGTTCTACTCGTTCGTCAGGTTCGTCAGGTTCGTCACGTTCGGCGGCACCACGGTCGAACCTGTGGAACCTGTCGAACCCGTGGAACCTGTCGAACCCGTTATCGTTGTGGGGCGTCGGCCGCCCGCCGTTCCTTGTTCACGTCGGCCATGCCCATCCTGAAGCCAGGGCTGTTGACCACTCCCAGCACGAAGGCCGACATCTTGTTGCCGCTCTTCCCGGCGTCGCGCACCACGGCGCGAATCGCCGGCATGTCGGTGTATGCGAGGCGCCGGCCGAGCGCGTAGGTCATGAGGCTCTCGGTAAAGCTGGTCAGGAACACATCCGAGTGCTTCAACAGCGCCGCACGCAATCCGGCCGGGCCGTCCATCCGGGTGCCATCGTAGAGATCGCCGACGACATCGACCGGCACCTCGTTGTCCTTGATGCGCCACGCGCCGGTCACGTCGAAGTTCTCGAGCGCGAGGCCAAGCGGGTCGATCACCTTATGGCACGAGGTGCAGGCCGGGTTCTTGCGGTGCTCTTCCATGCGCTCGCGCGTCGAAAGCATCTTGCCGCCCTCGTTGGCCTTGACCGAATCATCGAGCGCCGGCACGTTGGGCGGCGGCGCCGGCGGCGGCGAGGCGAGCAGCACTTCCATCACCCACTTGCCGCGCTGCACCGGTGACGTCCGATCGGCCACCGACGTCAGCGTCAGGATGCTGCCCTGCCCAAGCAGGCCGCGGCGGTACGGCGGCAGCGTCACGCGCTGAAACGCGCTGCCGCTGACGTTCGGGAGGCCGTAGTGCTTGGCGAGCCGCTCGTTGACGAAGGAATAATCCGCCGTCAGCAACTCGGTGACGCTGCGGTCTTCGCGGACGATGCTGTCGAAGAACAGCTCGGTCTCCTTCTTCATCGCCTGCGCCAGCGTGTCGTCGTACTGCGGATACAGCAGGTAGTCCGGAAAAATCTTGTCGAGGTCCTGCAGCCGCAGCCACTGCGAGCCGAAGCGGGTCGCCAGCGCCATCGATCGCTTGTCGGCCAGCATGCGGCGCACCTGCTTGTCGACCCCGGACGCGGTCTTGAGCGATCCGATCGTCGCCGCCTTCAGCAATTCCGCGTCGGGCACCGTGCCCCACAGGAAGAACGACAGGCGCGACGCAATATCCTCGTCCGACACGCGGTAGGTGGTAGACGAGGCGCGAACCAGCGCGGGCTGTTGCTCGAGCCGGAACAGGAAGCGCGGGCTCATCAGGATCGACTGCACGGCCATGCGGATGCCGGGCTCGAAGCCGCCCTTCTTGCGGCCCTGGTCATAAAACTTGAGCGCGTCCTGCAAATCCGCCGCGCTCGGCGCGCCGCGGAACGCCTGGGTCGAGAGTTTCTTGATGATCTCGGCCGCGCACGATTCTTCCTCGGCGGCGGTGGTCGGTCGGCACGAGAAGATCTTCAGCCGGCTCGGCGTGTCCGACACGCCGGTCACGTCGGAGGGCCCTTGCACGGTGAAGTCGCGCAGGTGCGGCAGCATCGTGACGCCGAAGGTGATGCTGACGTCGGCGAGGGTGTTCTCGAGCGGCATCAGCAGGTCGTCAACCGGGCCGTCGAGCCGCTGCACGAAGGCGGCCGTCACCCGCTGCGGACCGGCCTTGATGTGCACGGGCGGGGTCTGCAG
>JANOZI010001010.1:0-8530 GCA_031429375.1 Acidobacteriota bacterium
CGGAACCTTCGTGCGGAACCATCTTCCCAGTGTACCATCCGGGCGTGGCTGTCTCACGCCGCGGCATCGCGGCGATCCTGCTGTCCCTCGTCTTGCTCGGCGGGGTACTTATCCTCCCTTACCTCGACGCCGCCGCTTTCATCGTGCGCGCGGCTGACATGACGGGACGAGCCGGGACGTTCGCGTCCTGGCGGGCCTCGAGGTTCGTGCGTGACGCGCCCATCGCGGTTCCCACGCGGCAAGGCAACGTGCCGGCGCGCTTCTATCGTCCGGCCGGCGCCTTTGCCCGCACGGTACTGCTGATACCGGGTGTGCATCGCGACGGCATCGACGAAGCGCGCCTGGTCGGGCTCGCCGAAGATCTCGCCGCCACCGGATTCGGCGTGCTGACCATCGCGGCGCCCGATCTCCAGCGCTACAAGGTCACCCCGCAGGTCACCGACGTCATCGAAGACGCGGTGATATGGGCCAGCGGACAGACCGTGTACGCGGGGGATGGCAAGATCGGACTCGTCGGCATCAGTTTCTCCGGCGGGCTGTCGGTGGTGGCGGCCGGCCGCGACAGCATTCGCGATCGCGTCGCGTTCGTGATGTCGTTCGGCGGACACGGCGACCTCGCGCGGGTGATGCACTACCTGTGCTCGGGCGAGGTGCTGGGCGATCTCGAGCGCGCCAAACAGAGCTCAGCGGTCTACGGCGCCGATCACGTGAGCGTGCATCCGCCGCACGATTACGGCGTCGCGGTCACGCTGCTCAGCCTGGCTGATCGTGTGGTGCCGGCCGACCAGGTCGAGGCGCTCAGCCGCGGCATCGACGGGTTCCTGCTCGCCTCGTCGCTGGCGATGACCGACACCGCCGCCGCCACCCGCGAGTTCGCACGCATGCGCGAATACGCGGCCACGCTGCCGGAACCCTCGCAGACGCTGATGACCTATGTGAACGATCGCGCGGTCGACAAGCTCGGGCCGATCCTGCTGCCGATCGCCGACGGGCTGAAGGACCACCCGGCCATGCCGTCGCTTTCCGCCGAACGGGCGAACCCTCCAACGGCGCCCGTGTTCCTTCTTCACGGCGTCGACGACAACGTCATTCCGTCGATCGAGACCGTGCTGCTCGCCGAGCATCTCAAGGGCAAGGCCACGGTTCACGGGTTACTCAGCGGACTGATCACGCATGCGGAAGTCAACCGAACGCCAACGGCGACAGAAGTCTGGAGACTCGCGCAGTTTTGGCGGCAGATTATGGCGAACTAGCCACACGGTTGAAAGTTGAAAGTTGAAAGTTGAAAGTTGAAAGTTGAAAGTTGAAAGTTTTAAGTTTCAGTTCTAAGTTTCAGTTTCAGTTTCAAGTTCAGTTTAAGGTTTGAAGTCATCGTGAAGAAGACCGCGCGGCCGCGCCAAAAACCAAATACTGATAGCCGGCGCGATGCGCTGGCGCGCGAGGAACAGGAGCGCGGGGGCATTGCGGTTCGGCTGCAAAAGATCCTGTCCGGCGCGGGCGTGGCGTCGCGCCGGGCCTCGGAGCAGATCATCCTCGACGGCCGCGTCACGGTGAACGGCGCGGTCGTTCGCACGCTGGGCACCAAGGCCGATCCAACAAAGGACGCCATCAAGGTCGACGGCCGCCGCGTCAAGCTCGACGTGCAAAACCGCTACATCGTGCTGTACAAGCCCAAAGGCTACGTCACCACCCGCAGCGATCCGGAAGGCCGGCGCACGGTGATGGATCTGATTGGCGAGGGCGCGTATATCTACCCGGTCGGCCGGCTCGATTACGACTCGGAAGGCTTGCTGCTGATGATGACCGACGGCGACCTGGCCGCCCACCTCACTCATCCCAGCCACGAAGTGGAGAAAGTCTATGAAGTCATCGTGACCGGCACGCCGGATCCGGCGGCGATCGAAAAGCTCCGCACCGGCGTCTTCATCGACCGACGGCGCACCTCGCCCGCATACGTGCGCGTCGGCACGACCGTCAAAGGGCCGCGCCCGACGACGCTGTTGACCATTACGCTGCATGAAGGGCGCAATCGCCAGATTCGAAAGATGTGTAGCGCCGTGGGGCTGCCGGTGCGCGATCTGCGGCGGATCCGCATGGGCGCCGTCGGCCTGGGCCACCTCAAACCCGGGCAGTGGCGCGACCTGACGCCGCGAGAAGTCGCCTCCCTCAAGCCCTGAACGCCACGAGGCTCCAGGCGCCGGAACCGACCGAAAACAGCCGGGTGATGCGGCGCCTCGTTTTCCGCCCTTCCCCCAGCGTTCAGGCTATAATCACGAACCGAATCAGGGGAAAAGTTTCACGGGGCCGACCAGTCTTCCCCACCTACGTCAGGGAGCAAAAAACGATGAAACGTATTGCATTTCGGCTCGTGCCGGCAGTGGTGCTGGTCGTGGCCGCTTACGCGTGGGTGTCCCCACTCGTATCAGGTCAGTCCAGCCCGATGCCGAGCACTCGAAACGGCGAGTGGCCGATGTACACCGGGGACCTCCGGGGCAGCAAGTATTCGCCGCTCGATCAGATCAACGCGACCAACTTCAGCAAGATGGAAGTGGCGTGGCGGATCAAGACCGACAACTTCGGTCCGCGGCCGGAGAACAAGCTCGAAGGCACGCCGATCATGGTCAAGGGCATGCTCTACGCCACGGCCGGTACCCGCCGCGCGGTGATCGCGGTCGAGCCGCGCACCGGCGAGCTGAAATGGACCGACAGCCTGGACGAAGGCGAGCGCGCCACGCGCTGGGCGCCGCGCCAGTTGTCGGGCCGCGGCCTGTCGTACTGGACCGACGGCAAGGGTGACGAACGCGTCATCTATGTCACCACCGGCTACCAGATGGTCTCGCTCAACGCGAAGACCGGCCAGCCGGTCACGGGGTTCGGCCGCAACGGTATTCTCGACCTCAAGGTCGGGATCATGATCAACGGCAAGCAGGCCGACCTCACCAAGTCGGAAATCGGCCTTCACTCCACGCCCACGGTCGTCGGCGACACCGTGATCGTCGGCTCATCGATGTTCGAAGGCCTCGGCTACGAATACGCCACCAACGTGCAGGGCCAGGCCCGCGCGTTCGACGTGCGGACCGGCAAGCTGCTGTGGGCCTTCAAGGGCATCCCCGGCCGCGGCGAGTTCGGCCACGAGACGTGGGAGAACGAATCGGCCGGCTATACCGGCAACAACGGCGTGTGGACGCAGATCACGGTGGACCCCGAAGCGGGCATCGTCTACCTGCCGGTCGAGACGCCGACCATCGACGAGTACGGCGGCAACCGGCCCGGCGACAACCTGTTCGCCGAAAGCCTCGTGGCCGTTGACCTCAAGACGGGCGTGCGCAAGTGGCACTTCCAGTTCGTGCATCACCCGTTGTGGGACCACGACATGTCGTCGGCGCCGCTGCTGATCGACACGACGATCGATGGCAAGCCGCGGAAGATCGTCGCCGTGCCCTCGAAGCAGGGTTGGCTCTACTGCTTCGATCGCATCACCGGCGTGCCGATCTGGCCGATCGAGGAACGCCCTGTTCCGCAAACCACGCTCAAGCACGAGAAGACCGCGAAGACGCAGCCGTTCCCGACCAAGCCGGTGCCGTACGCGCGGATCTTCATCTCGGAGAACGATCTGATCGACTTCACGCCGGCGCTGCGGGCCCAGGCCTTGAAGAACCTCAAGCTGTTCCGCTGGGAGCAGTCGCCGTACGTGCCGCCGACGGGCCCTGAGTCGAAGCTGCTCGGCTCGATCAACATCGGCAACACCTCGGGCGGCACCAACTGGCCCGGCGCCGGCTTCGACCTCGAGACGGGCATCTTCTACTCGCAGGCCAACATGACCAACGTCACCGTCGGCCACTACTCCGAGGAAGAGTTCTCCAAGGTCACGCCCGAGAACAAGGGCAACCGCACCCCGCGCTGGGAAGCGGAACCCAACTACGGCCTCCGCGTCGAGCGTCCGGCCGGTGCTCCCGGAGCGCCTGCGGCGCCGGCCGGCGGCATCAACTTCCCCGGCGGCGAAGGCCGCCGCGCGCTTGCCGAAGGCCTCGAAGGCCTGCCAATCGTCAAGCCGCCTTACGGCGTGCTGTCGGCAATCGACCTGAAGAATCCGGACAAGCTGCTGTTCCAGGTGCCGCACGGCGACACCCCGGACGCCGTCAAGAATCACCCGCTACTCAAGGGCCTGAACATCCCGAAGACCGGACAGTCGGGCAGCGTCGGCGTGTTGATCACCAAGACCGTCGTGGTCGTGGGCGATCCGGCCGTCACGACGCGCGAGGGCCGCGGCCGCGGCGCGTATCTGCGTGCGTATGACAAGAACACCGGTGCACAGGTCGGTGAAGTGTTCGTGCCGGCTCCTGTCGTGGGGCACCCGATGACCTACTCCCTCGACGGACGGCAGTACATCGTCGTCGGCGTCAGCGGCGGCAACTACACGGGCGAGTACATCTCGTTCCGCCTGCCGCAAGCGGAAGTTCGTCCGACCAGCGCGGGTCAATAAGAGTTCAGAGTTCAGAGTTCAGAGTTAAGAGTTAGGGGGCGGGGGCCAATAGGCTCTCGCCCCTTTTTCTTTTTGTTAGACTCACAAGAGCCGCCATGAAGCTCAACAATAGATGAGTTCGAAGCGACGCGCTCCTTCGACGACCTTCGCGGTGACTACCGCGATCATCGCCGCGGCGGTGCTACTCCGGTGGTTGCTGACGCCGTGGATGGGCTCGGCGTTTCCGCTCGCCACGATGTTTGCCGCCGTCGCCCTGGCAGTCTGGTACGGCGGCTGGCTGCCCGCCCTCTACACCGCCATCGCGGGCTACATCATTTGCGATTGGCTGTTCATTCCCGGCATCGGCCTGTTCGGCCGCGGCGACGTGCGGGCCGAGGCTATCGGCCTGTCGGTCTACTTCGGCTCGTGTGTGTCAATCATGGCGCTCGGCCACGCCATGCGCGTGGCGCAGGCCTCGCTCGAGGCCGGCCACCGCGACCTTTCCTCCACCAATCTTGCCCTGACCAGCCGCATCGAGGCGCACTCGCTGCTGGCATCGATCGTCGCGTCCTCCGACGACGCGATTATCAGTAAGACGCTCGAAGGCATCATCACGTCATGGAATGCCGGCGCCGAGCGGCTGTTCGGCTACACCGCCGCTGAAGCGATCGGCCAGTCCATCATGCTGATCGTGCCGCCGGAACGGCGCGACGAGGAACTGTCGATTCTCGACCGCATCGGCCACGGCCAACGGGTCGAACACCTCGACGTGGTCCGGGTGGCGAAAGACGGCCGGCGCGTGGCTGTCTCGCTGACGGTCTCGCCGATGTTCGACCGCCAGGGGCGAATCGTCGGGGCCTCGAAGATCAGCCGCGACATCACCGCGCGCAAAGAAATGGAAGCGGCGCTGCTGCAGCGGGAAATCTCGCAACGGCTGCTGGTGGCGGTGCACGACAGCACGCGCGGACTGACCGCGCCGGAGATGGTGATCCGCGAAATCGTGACGCGCCTGGGGACGCATTTCGGCGTGACGCGCTGCGCGTATGCGGAAGTGGACGAGACGCAGGAGCTGCTGGTGATCGCCCACGGCTACTCGAACGGCGTCCCGTCCGTGGCGGGCCGCTATCGTCTCGACGCGTTCGGCGCGCCATTGGTGGGCGACTTGAAAGCTGGGCGGACGGTCGTGGTCGATGATGTCGGCATCGACATCCGGACGTCCGACGCCGTGGCGCGCGCGACCTACGCGCAAATGCAGGTCCGATCGCTCGTGTGCGTGCCGTTGATTCGTGGCCAGCAGCTCGTCGCCGCGCTGGTGCTCGCCGATGGCGCGCCTCGCGCGTGGACCGCGGACGAGGCAACCTTGCTGGAGCAGGTTGCCGAGCGCACGCTGTTCGCGGTGGAGGGTGCGCGGGGGGCGGCCGCGCTGCGCGACAATCGCGACGTGTTGTCGCTGGCGATGAGCGCGGGCAAGATGGGCGCATGGTCCCGCGATTTGGTGGCGAACACCATCTGGTGGAGCCGCGAGCTCGAGGAGATTGTCGGGATGCCGGCCGGCGGCCTGGGGGATCAGCAAGCCGCCTTCCGCGCGCTCATTCACGAAGACGATCGCCGTCACGTCGCGCAGGTCATCCAGGAGGCGCTCGACAAGCACGAAGACTACACCGTCGAATTCCGGATTCGCCATGCGTCGGGCGCCTGGATCTGGATGGAAGGCCGCGGTAAGGCGACCTACGGCTCCGACGGCAAGCCGCAGATGCTGTACGGACTCGGCATCGACGTCAGTGAACGGCATCGCGCGGTCGAGGCGCTGCAGGAGGCCGATCGCCGCAAGGACGAGTTCCTCGCCACGCTCGCCCACGAGCTCCGCAACCCGCTGGCGCCAATCAGCTCGGGGCTCCAGATCATGCGCATGTCGAAAGACGACCCCGAGGCCGTTGCCGCGGCGTGCGCGATCATGGAGCGGCAAGTGCGCCAGATGGTGCGGCTGGTCGACGACCTGCTCGACGTCGCGCGGATTTCGACCGGCAAGGTGGAGCTGCAGCGCGCGCCGATGGATCTGGCGGCGGCGATTCAGGATGCCGCTGAAACGAGCGGCCCGGTGATCGCACAGGCCCGCCATCGACTCGAGATGGCCACTGCCCCGGCCACGGTGTGGGTCGACGCGGACCGCACGCGGCTCGCACAGGTCTTCGCCAACCTGCTCAACAACAGCGCGAAGTACAGCGAGCCAGGACGGACCATTCGCATCAGCACCCGGCAGGACGGCGGGGTGGCCGTGGTCACGATCAAGGACGAAGGCATCGGCATTCATCCCGAGATGCTGCCCACGGTGTTCGAGATGTTCCGCCAGGTCGATCGGTCCGGTCCCTATTCGCACGGCGGTCTCGGTATTGGCCTCTTCATCGTGAAGCGGCTGGTCGAGATGCACGGCGGCACGATCGACGCGCGCAGCAGCGGGCCCGGCACAGGCACCGAATTCGAGGTGCGGCTGCCCACGATCGCCGCGCCGGCCGCCGCCGTGGACGCCGAATCGTCAGCCGACGCCGGCTCGTCTCAGCCGCGCCGGCGCGTGTTGGTGGTCGACGATAATCAAGACGCCGCCGAAGCGCTCGCCACCATCCTCTCGTTGTCGGGACACGACACCGAGCTGGCACACGACGGCATAGGCGCCATCGCCGCGGCCGCCTCGTTCAAGCCTGAAGTGGTCTTTCTCGACATCGGCATGCCGTCGGTTGACGGCCACGAAACCGCGCGGCGCATTCGCGAGCAGCCGTGGGGCAAAGACATCGTGCTGGTCGCGCTGACGGGATGGGGACAGGCCGAAGACCGGAGAAAATCTCGTGAGGCCGGTTTCAATCACCACCTGGTGAAACCTGCCGACCCCACGCTTGTCGCTGAGCTGCTGTCGAAGCTGCCGCTAGTGAGCCAGTGAGCCTAGTCGCCCGGCTGGCGCCCGGCCGACAGGTCCGCGTCCGGCTCGAGCATCGCCTGCAATTCGCTGAACGCATTGCCCGCCGACGCCGGCCTCCCGACTTGCGCTGCCGACTTCGGCCGGGGGGCGGCCACCGGGCGCGCGACCGTCCGAATGCCGTGCGCCTGGAGGTCCGCTTCGCGCGCGCGGCGCGCCCACACCAGCAGCACGAGACCCGTAGCCAGCCAGCAGCCCCATCCCGCCACCACCGGTACCGACAACGTCAGATTCATCAAGGTACCCATGTAAATGTGTCTCCCATGGCGAGCGAGTACTTGGTCAGCAGCGAATCGAAGATCGGGGCGCGCAGGCTTTCCCCGGCCATCGCCGCACGTAGTGACTGATCGAGATTGGTGCCGTCCTCATGCTTGAGCACGAGCACGATCACGACGCGGCGTTGATCCGACGTGTCGCTTTTGGCGCCGGTCGTCGGCTTGTGATAGCCGACGTTGAGCTTGCGCACCGGGATGGGGCGCTCGAGCACTTCGCGCACCCACACCGCAATCTTTTCCGCGCGCCGCGCCGCCCGCCGTTCCTCCTGCAGGATCCCGACGTTTGAGCTGACGCCGCTCGGCAGCTCTTCGGAACTGGCGCCGATGCAGATGATTTCTTCGGCCGAGTTGAGCACGGCCCTCATTGCTTCGGTGAAGTTCGGTTGCATCGCGCGGTGCTCGATCTCGTCGAACGAATTCAAGCGCCAGCGGAACTCGTCGGTGAATAACAGGATGCGAAACGACGCGACCCGTCCCTGCTGGTCGGCGGAATTGTTCACCGTCAAGTCGTGCGTGACTTCAGGCGGGGTCGGCGGTGTGGACCAAAGGTAGCGGAGGTCGGAGGCCGTGAGAAGGCCAAGCCAGCCGCCGGCAATGACCCATGCCACCGTCACGACGATGCGTGCATATTTGTGAACGGTACGTGCCATGTCGTACCCATGCTGTGCAGATCTGTTGCCAGCCGTTCTGGCGCCGTGCCGCTGTGAATTCCCGTGATTCAGGCGATGTGGACCCGGCGTCACTGACAGATCTGTCAGTGGTTCTTCGGATTTCGGATCACCGAGGGCGCAGGCCGAACGCCACGAGCTCGGCATCACCGCCGCC
>JANOZI010001011.1:0-1532 GCA_031429375.1 Acidobacteriota bacterium
CCGTGGAGATTCTTCGGCCTCGACCGGGTGCGGATTGACTGGGCTGACCCGCTCCACTTTGCCGGCGTGCTTCTGATCGCCCTTGGAGCCGCGTTGCTCGGCGCATGTATTTTTGAGTTCGCTCGCAGCGGGCGCGGCACCTTGTCGCCCGTGGATCCACCGCGCCACCTCGTGGTGCGCGGGTTGTATAGGTACGTCCGTAATCCGATGTACCTCAGCGTGACGACAATCGTTTTGGGAGAAGCGCTGCTGACCCGCTCCGGCGCGCTTGCCGCGTATTGGGTAGTTTGGTTTTTGTGCGTGAACTTGTTCGTGATGGGCTACGAGGAGCCGACGCTGCGCGATCAGTTCGGCGACTCGTACGCCGACTACACTCGCCGCGTCCCGCGCTGGTTCCCATTGATGCGTCCGTGAGCACCCTTGGCACCCGGGCACTTGGCACCCGGCAGCTCGCACCCGGCACCGGGCACCCGGCACCTGGCACCCGGCACCCGGCACCTTGGCACCCGAGCACTCTACGCACCCCAGGCACCGTACGCACTGTACGCACGTATCAGTTAGCTGGCATCTTCCTCGTCGTTCAGCCGATCGTCGGCGTGGTGTTCGGGGGTCTCGGCGGCTTTCCGCCCCATGAGCAATCCGATAAAGCCCGACGCGAAATACAAGTACGCCATCACGATCAATGTCTCGTGCGGGTAGGCCACGAGTATCGCAATGAAGCCCGCGACCAGCACGAGACCGCGGTAGCCCCGCTTGATGCCGAGATCCAGCGTCTTGAAACTCTGGAAGCGAATCGTGCTGACCATCAACAGCGCCGGCACCAGCAGCATGGTCATGCCCAATAGCGCCAGTGGGTACGTGGCGAGCGCCACGGGAAAATAAAACACCGTCGCGGCGGGAATGCCGGCCGCGGCCGGGCTCGGCAGCCCGACGAAATAGCGCTTGTCGGTGGCCGCCTGGATGTTGAAGCGCGCCAGGCGGAGCGCCGCCGCCGACAGGTACATGAAACCGATCGCCCACCCGAGCCGCCCGAGCGGCAGTAAGCCCCTCTGGAACACCAGCACCGCCGGGGCCATGCCGAACGAGATCAAGTCGGCCAGCGAATCGAGCTGCACGCCGAAATCGCTCGTGGTGCCGGTCATGCGCGCGATGCGGCCGTCGAGCATGTCGAGCACGATCGCGACGCCGATGAACGGCGCGGCCGTGGCGAACTCGCCGCGCATGGCATGCACGACGCAGGCCCAGCCGCAGAACAGATTCGCCAGCGTGAACAGGCTGGGCAGCAGCGACACGCCGCGCCGGATGCCACGGCGATCGGGGCCGACGCGCGGGACGGGGCGCAGGCGCACGGGTTTCTGCGGCCGCGTAGTCATGTCAGCGCGCAAGCTGGGCGATCACGGTCTCACCACCGACGACCTTGTCGCCGGCCTTGACGAGCACGGTTGCGGAGAGCGGCAGGAACATGTCAATTCGCGATCCAACCTTCATCACGCCGAAACGCGCGCCGCGCTCGGCCACGTCGCCGGGCTTGA
>JANOZI010001012.1:0-21193 GCA_031429375.1 Acidobacteriota bacterium
CTTCGACTTCGTCCCGGAGGCGTATCAGACGTTGATCCAGGACGTGATGGAGGGCGACCAAACCCTGTTCGTCCACGCCTCCGAAGTGGAAGAGTCGTGGCGGCTGTTCATGCCGCTCATCCAGAACCCGCCGAAGTTACGGCCGTACGCGGCGGGTACGTGGGGACCGCGCGAAGCCGACTCGCTGGCGATCCTCGACACGGACATTTGGCAGGGCAACTGATATGGCAAGCGACAACAACGCGCAGATCGGGGTAATCGGGATGGCGGTGATGGGCCGCAACCTGGCCCTCAACATCAACGACCACGGCTTCAAGGTCGCCGTGTTCAACCGTGAGCCCAAGCTCACGGCAGCCGCCGTCACGGAAAGCGGCGGCAAGATGGTGGCGGCGGCGAGCCTGCAGGAGTTGGTCGGCCGGCTCGAACGCCCGCGCAAGATCCTGATGATGATCAAGGCCGGCGCCCCGGTGGATCAGGTGATGGGCGATCTCCAGCCGCTGCTCGACGCCGGCGACATCGTTATCGACGGCGGCAACTCATGGTACGAAGACACGCAGCGCCGCGAGAAGGCCTACGCCGCCGCCGGATTACGCTTCGTGGGCGCGGGCGTATCGGGCGGAGAAGACGGCGCCCGCAACGGCCCGTCGATCATGCCGGGTGGCGCCAAAGAAGCGTACGCCGAGCTGCGTCCGATTTTCGAGGCCATTGCGGCGAAGACCGATTCCGGCCCATGCGTGACCCACTGCGGCCCCGACGGCGCCGGCCACTTCGTCAAGATGGTGCACAACGGCATCGAGTACGCCGACATGCAGCTCATCGCGGAAGCGTACGACGTGCTGCAGCGCGCGGGCGGCCTCACGCCCGACGCGCTGGCCGAGGTGTTTGCCGCCTGGAACCGCGGACCGCTGGAATCGTTCCTCATCGAGATCACCGCGCAGGTCTTCACCATTCGCGACCCGAAGGGCGGCGGCTTTCTGGTCGACGCGGTGCTGGATAAGGCCGGACAGAAGGGCACCGGCCAATGGACGGCGCAGGTTGGCCTCGGGCTCGCGGTGCCCATCCCGAGCATCGCGGCGGCGCTCGACGCGCGGGTGCTGTCGAGCATGAAGGCCGACCGCAAGCGCGCCAGCAAGATCCTGCGCGGCCCGGCCGCGGCGGCGCTCGAAACGGATACAAAGGCACTCGTGGACCAGGTCCACGATGCGCTGTACGCCGCGAAGATCGTCGCGTACGCCCAGGGCCTCGAGCTGATCGAAAGCGCTTCCGGCACATTCGGCTGGGGGATCGATATCGGCGCGATGGCGCGCATCTGGAAAGGCGGCTGCATCATCAGGGCGCGGTTCCTCGATGACATCCGCCTCGCCTACGATCGCGACCCGGCGCTACCCAACCTGTTGCTCGACGAAAAGTTCCGCGAGATCATTCACACCCGGCAGCAGGCCTGGCGTGATGTCGTCTGCCTCGCGCAACAACGCGGCATTCCTGTCCCCGGTTTCGCATCGGGCCTCGCGTACTTCGACAGCTACCGGGCCGAGAACCTGCCGCAGAATCTCACCCAGGCGCAGCGCGATGCGTTCGGTTCGCACACCTACCAGCGGCGCGACGACCCCGATGGGCCGTTCGTGCATACGGATTGGCTCAAGTGACGGACGTAACCGCCCTCAGCGGGCGGACGCTGGCAATCGACATCGGCGGCACGGGCATCAAGATGATTGCCCTCGACGGCGCCGGACGGCCGGTGTCAGAGCGCCAGCGCGAGCTGACGCCGCGGCCCGCGACGCCTGCCGCCGTGTTCGCCGTCATCCGCAAGATGCTCGACGCACAGCAAGAGTTCGAGCGCGTCTCGGTCGGATTCCCCGGTGTCGTCGTGCGCGGTGTCGTGCGCACGGCACCCAACCTCGACGACAAGGCGTGGCGCAACGTCAAGCTGGAGGAGAAGATCGCGCGTCACACACAGAAGCCGACCCGCGTGATCAACGACGCCGACCTGCAGGGCTACGGCGCGATCGAGGGCCGCGGCGTCGAACTCGTGCTCACGCTGGGCACAGGGCTGGGCGGGGCCTTGTACATCGACGGCATCCTCGTCCCGAACCTCGAGCTCGGCCATCACCCGCTCCGCGACGGCAAGACCTACGAGGAGCTGGTGTCGGATCGTCAACTGAAGAAAATCGGCAAGAAGCGCTGGCGCAAGCGGGTCGCAGAGGTCCTCGAACAGGTCGACCTCCTCTTCAATTGCGACCTCGTGCATGTTGGCGGCGGTAACGCGGCGCGTTTGGCAACGCCGCTGCCCCCGCGCGTCCGCGTCTTCGACAACGTCAAGGGAATGACCGGCGGCATCCGGCTATGGCAGCGTCTTCCGCCCGGGCCCCCCGCCGCGCGGACTGTGCGCGGTGGGGTGCAGCCGGCTTGACCAGCGGCGCCGCACCCGACCAACGCGAATGGCTCGAGGCGGACGCTCTCGGCGGCTTCGCCATGGGCACGGTGTCGGGAATCCGGACCCGCCGCTATCACGCACTGTTGACGGTGGCCACGAATTCGCCGGCCGGCCGCGTGATGCTGGTCGGCGCGCTCGAGGCGTGGATCGAAACCGGCGACGGCCCTGTCTTCCTGACCAGTCACCGCTATGCGCCGGACGTGATTCATCCGGATGGCTTCCGCCGGATCACGTCCTTCGATTGGCGGCCGTGGCCGGCCTGGACCTACCAGGTGAAGGACGGCCTCGAGATTGGACACCAGTTGTTCTGCGAGTCGTCTACCGGCCAGGTCGTGCTCAGCTGGCGGCTGTTGCGCGGCGGCCTGGCGCATCTGGCGGTACGGCCGCTCCTGGCCGCAAGGGATTCGCATTCGTTGCAACACGAAAACAACTCTTGTTCGTGGGCTGCCACCGTCGTCGGCGGTAACGTCGCGTGGCAGCTGTACCCCGACCGCCCTGGCGTCACACTGCTGACATCCGGCCGTTACGAGAACGACCCGGCATGGTATCGGCAGTTTTCCTACGAGCTGGAACGCGAACGCGGGCTCGATCATCTCGAGGATCTGGCGTCCCCCGGTGTGTTCCGCTTCGAGTTGAACGAGAGCGCTCCGGAAGCGACCGTCGTGTTGACGCCGGGCGACGCGACGATCGGCGACGCGGCCGCGTGCGCCGCCGATCTCCGCGCGCGCGAGCTGAATCGACGCGAGCAGATCCCTAATCTCGTCGAACGGGCGGCGCGGGTGCATCTCGTCCGGCGCGGCCCCACCGGGCACAGTCTTGTCCGCCGTCTTGTCCACCGTAGCCTTGGCGAAGGTGGAAACCTTGGCGAAGGTGGCCTGACAATCATCGCCGGATACCCGTGGTTCGCCGACTGGGGGCGCGACACGTTCATCGCGGTACGCGGCGTGTGCCTCGCCACCGGGCGCGTGAACGAAGCGGCGCAAGTGCTGGGCACGTGGGCCGATTACGTCTCCGAAGGAATGCTGCCGAATCGCTTCCCCGATGCGGGAGAAACCCCGGAATACAACTCCGTCGACGCCGCCCTCTGGTACGTGGTCGTCGTCGGCGAGCTGCTGCAACGCACGACGCTGCCGGCCGCGGATCGGCGGCGCCTTCTGGATGCGGTGCGGGACATTCTGAGCGGCTACGAGCGCGGCACCAGGTACGGCATTCATGCCGACCGCGACGGGCTGCTCGCGGCGGGCGAGCCTGGTGTGCAGCTCACCTGGATGGATGCGAAAGTCGGTGATTGGGTCGTGACCCCGCGCATCGGCAAGCCGGTGGAAGTCCAGGCGTTGTGGATCAATGCGCTGGCAGTCGGCGAACGGATCGATCGGCACTGGCGCCGCGCCGGCGAACGGGCGGCGGCGAGCTTCCTCAAACGGTTTCCGATCGGCGACGGAAGCCTCTACGATGTCGTCGACGTGGATCATGAACCGGGCCGCAACGATCCGGCGTTCCGCCCCAACCAGATCTTCGCGGCCGGCGGGCTGCCCGTCACGTTGCTGAACGCCGCCGCGGCGCGCGCGCTCGTGGACCTGGTTGAAGATCGCCTGTGGACACCGCTCGGGCTGCGATCGCTCGATCCGCAGCATCCCGATTACCGCGGGCACTATCAAGGCGGCGTGATGGAGCGCGACGGCGCGTACCACCAGGGGACGGTGTGGCCGTGGCTGGCTGGCGCTTTCGTGGAAGCGTGGCTGAACGCACGCGGCAACACTGACGAAGCGCGCGCCGAGGCGCGGCGCCGCTTTGTCGATCCGCTCCTCGGCTACCTCGACGTCGCGGGCCTGGGTTCGCTTCCCGAGATCGCCGACGGCGACGCGCCCCACGCCGCCCGCGGCGCGCCGTTCCAGGCATGGTCGATGAGCGAGCTGCTCCGCATGCAGCGGCTCGTCGGCGAAGGGCCGGCGGCGTGACCAGACGACTCGACCCCGAGCGTGAGCGGCAGACCGAAGGCCTGAAATGGATGGTCTGGGGCCCGTACCTGAGCGAGCGGCAATGGGGCACCGTGCGTGAGGACTACAGCCCGAATGGCACCGCGTGGGAATACTTTCCCCACGACCATGCCCGAAGCCGCGCCTATCGCTGGGGTGAAGACGGCATCGGCGGATTCAGCGATTATCGATCGCGCGTCTGCCTCGGCCTCGCCCTCTGGAATGGCCGCGACCCGATCCTCAAGGAGCGGATGTTCGGACTGACCAACAGCGAAGGCAATCACGGCGAAGACGTCAAGGAGCTGTTCTATTACCTCGACGCCACGCCGACACATTCCTACTTGCGGATGCTCTACAAATACCCGCACGCCGCCTTTCCTTATGCCCGCCTGGTCGACGAAAACCGCCGGCGCTCGAAAGCCGACCGTGAGTTCGAGATCATCGACACCGGCATCTTCGACGACGATCGCTACTTCGACGTCTTCATCGAGTACGCCAAGGCCGCGCCCGACGATGTGCGGATGCGCATTACGGTGAATAACCGCGGGCCGGAGGCCGCCGCAATCCACGTCCTTCCCCACGCCTGGTTCCGCAACACCTGGTCATGGACGAGCGCGCCGCCGAAGCCGGAGCTGTCGCTCGATCTGCCGGGTTCGATCCGCGTCGAACATCCGGAGCTCGGGTCTCTGCGCTTCGACGTCGACGCGGCGCCGGAGATCTACTTCTGCGATAACGACACCAACGCGGCACGGGTGTTCGGATCGGCCAACGCTCCCGGGTACTTCAAGGACGCGATCCACGACCGCGTGATCAATGGCAATCACGCTGCGGTCAACCCCGAACGCCGCGGCACCAAAGCCGCCGCCCACTATGTTTTTCAGGTTCCGGCGGGCGGGGAGGTTCGTGTGAAGGCGCGGCTGCGGGGCTCAGGACACGACCCGGGCTTCGGCGACTTCGACGCAGTCCTCGACAGCCGGCGCGGCGACGCGAATGAGTTTTACGCCGTCATGCAGGACGGCATCGCGACCGCCGACGAGCGGCTGGTGCAGCGCCAGGCGCTCGCCGGCATGATTTGGTCGAAGCAGTTTTACTACTACGACATCAATCGCTGGCTGGCCGGAGACCCGTCGCAGCCGGCGCCGCCGAAAGAGCGCGCCAGCGGCCGCAACGCCGACTGGCGTCACCTGAATAACGCCGACGTGATCTCGATGCCCGACAAGTGGGAGTACCCCTGGTACGCGGCGTGGGATCTCGCGTTTCATTGCCTTCCACTCGCCATGGTCGATGCCGGCTTCGCCAAGCGGCAGCTGCTGCTGATGACGCGCGAATGGTACATGCATCCGAGCGGCCAGTTGCCGGCCTACGAATGGGCGTTGGGCGACGTCAACCCGCCGGTGCATGCCTGGGCGAGCTGGCGCGTGTTTCAGATCGATCGCAAGCAGCGCGGTGATATTGGCGACATCCGGTTTCTCGAGCGCGTGTTTCACAAGCTGGTGATCAATTTCACCTGGTGGGTCAACCGCAAGGACATCGATGGCAACAACGTGTTCCAGGGCGGGTTCCTCGGCCTGGACAACATCGGCTTGTTCGATCGCAGCGCGCCGCTGCCGACCGGCGGGCACATCAACCAGTCTGATGGCACCTCGTGGATGGCGATGTACAGCCTCAACCTGATGCGCATCGCGCTCGAGCTCGCCAAGCACAACGACACCTACGAGGACATTGCCTCGAAGTTCTTCGAGCACTTCCTCCTCATCGCCCGGGCGATGATGACCGCCGCCGAGGGCGGATTGTGGGACGAGGAGGACGCGTTCTATTACGACTGGCTCGAGATGTCCGATCCGCGGCGCCGCATCCCGCTGCGGGTGCGAAGCATGGTCGGCCTGATCCCGCTGTTCGCCGTCGAGGTGCTCGAGGCAGACGTGCTCGATCGCCTGCCCGGTTTTCGCAGACGGATGGAATGGTTCCTCAACTCACGCAAGGACCTCTACGATCTGGTGTCGCACTGGGAAGTGCCCGGCGTCGGCCAGCGCCGGCTGTTGTCGCTGCTGCGCGGCCGGCGGATGAAGGCGCTGCTCCGGCGCATGCTGAACGAAGACGAGTTTCTCTCGCCCTACGGCGTCCGCGCCCTGTCGCGCGTCCATCTCGAGCACCCGCTCCACCTGAGGCAGGACGGTCAGGAGTTTACGGTTCGCTACGCGCCCGGCGAGTCCGAGACCGACGTGTTCGGCGGCAACTCCAACTGGCGCGGTCCGATCTGGATGCCGGTGAATTATCTCCTGATCGAGTCGCTGCAGAAGTTCCACCACTACTACGGTCCCGACTTCAAGGTGGAATGCCCCGCTGGATCCGGACAGCTGGTGACGCTGCTCGAAGCCTCGGAGGAGCTGTCGCGCCGCAACCTCCGGCTATTCGTGCGTGATGAACACGGCCGCCGCCCGTTGTTCGGCGACGTGGAAAAGTTCCAGTCTGATCCGCACTTCCGGGACTACGTGCTCTTTCATGAGTACTTCGACGGCGACACCGGACGCGGCGTCGGCGCGTCGCACCAGACCGGTTGGACGGGCCTGGTCGCCAAGCTCCTTCAGCCGCGGCGCCACGATGACGTTACGAGCTTTCGATCAGCAACGCTGCCAGCAGCGGGATCATGATCTCGTGATGGCCGGTGAGTGAATAACCCGTGCCGGTCCCGGCGGTTGGACGCGACACCACGTTGGTGAGCGCCCGGTACTGCCGCAGGAAATCCAGGTTGACCGTCGTCATCCGATCGAGCCGCCGGCCGCCGTTGCGCGCGATCGCCACCGCCTTCAGGAACACTTCCGGCAGCACCACCGCCGATCCGCAGTTGAGGTAGACGCCGTCTTCGAGGCGGGCCACCGACGACACCAGGTACTTGAAATCGCGCAGGCTGCCCTCGCCGATCGCCGCGCCCGACGCCTGCGGGTGCATGTGAATGATGTCGGTGCCGATGCCGACGTGGACCGTGAGCGGGATGCCGAGCCGCCAGGCGGTTGCCGCGATACTGATCTGCGCGAAGGCCGGCTTGCGTTCGGTGAGGAACTTCCCCACCGACTGGCCGAGCCCGAGGCCTGCGGCCACGCCGTCGGTGATGGCGCGGTTCAACTGCGAGCCGGTCTCCTCCGCCATGCCGAACGTGCCGGGCCCCAGCGTGGCGTCGACGTCTTCCGACGTCGACCCGGCCAGCGCGATTTCGAAATCGTGGATCACCCCCGCGCCGTTGGTCGCGATGGCCGAGACGAAGCCGCGCTCCATCAGCTCGACCAGCACCGGCGACAGCCCCGTCTTCAGCACGTGCGCGCCCAGGCCCCAGATGATGGCGCGATCGCCCTGCCGCGCCGCGAGCAAGGCGTCGACGACCGCCTTGAAGTCGCCGGCCGCGAGCAGCCGCGGCAGCGATCGCATCCAGCCGCCAAGGCCGTCGCCCTTCTTGTAGGGCGTGGCAAACTGTCCGAGACCGACTTTGCTGTCGCGCGAGCCAAGCGGGTAAGTCGTGATGCCCGACAAATCGAATTCTTCGTATGGCAGTTTCATAAGATGACCATCGCGTCGCCGTAGCTATAAAAACGGTAGCCCTTCGCCACGGCTTCCCGGTAGGCGGACAGCACGTGCTCGGTTCCTGCCAGGGCGCAGACGAGCATAATGAGCGATGAGCGCGGCAAATGGAAATTGGTGACCAGCCCCGACACGAGCTGGAACCGGTGGCCGGGATGAATGAACAGCGCCGTGCTGCCGCTGCCGGGCTGCACCTCGCCGGTGGCGTCGATCGCCAGCGATTCGAGCGTGCGCGTTGACGTCGTGCCGACGGCAATGATGCGGCGGCCGTCGCGCTTCGCCGCCGAAAGCGCCGCCGCCGTCTCGGCTGTCACCTCGTAACCCTCCGCCTCCATCTCGTGCTCTTCGACGTGTTCGACCCGGATCGGCTGGAAGGTGCCGTACCCGACGTGCAGCGTGATCGAGAGCTTCGCGACGCCCCTGGCGGCCAGCGCCGCCAGCAGCGCCGGCGTAAAGTGGAGGCCGGCGGTCGGCGCCGCAATCGACCCGCGTTCACGCGCATAAACGGTTTGATACCGGTCACGATCCGCCGCCGCATCGCCGCGCTTGATGTACGGCGGCAGCGGGACGTGCCCCAGCGCGTCAACCGCATCGCGCACCGTGGTGCCATCCTCGGTCCACAGCCGCACCGTCCGCCTGCCATGAAAGTGCATCCCCGTGACCTCCGCCAGCAACCGCCGGCGGCCGTCGTCGAACACCATGCGGGATCCGGTACGCAGCCGTTGACCGGGATGCACCAGCGCCACCCACACTTCGCTTTCGCAGCCTTCGTAGGGCACCCCTTCATGCGTTTCGTAGGGCACCCCTTTATGGGGTGCCTCTGCGGGCTTGACGAGAAAACACTCCGCCGCGCCTCCGCCGGGCAGACGCGTGCCGATCAACCGCGCGGGGAACACCCGCGTGTCGTTGACCACAATCACATCACCGGGATTGAGCAGTGAAGGAAGATCGTTGAACTGGTGATGCGAGATTCGCCCGCCGGACCGATCGAGCGCCAGAAGCCGCGACGTGCCCCGATCGGCAGGGGGCTCCTGCGCGATCAGATCCGCCGGCAAATCAAAATCGAAGTCAGAGACCTTCAAGAAATGAAGTGTAGGCCCTGGGAGCGAGCGAAGCGAGGAGACTCGCGCGATGGGCGAAGCCCGAGTCCCAGGAGGGCCGAAGGCCCGACTTCCGCGAGCGCGAAGGCGCGAGGCCGCTCCTAGTGAATGGCCTTCGATTGCCAGGCGACCTTCGCCCGGCGCCAATCGTCGGCCAGGATCGACCACAGCACCTGATCGAGTTGCTCGCCGTTCTTGGTGAACGACCGCCGCAGGATCCCTTCCTGGACTGCGCCAATCTTGCGCAGCGCGCCGTTGCCACGGCCGTTCATCACGGCCGCGCGCGCCTCGAGCCGGTGCACGCCGATGGTTTCGAAGGCGTAGTCGGCCACGAGCCGCGCGCCTTCGGTGAAGATGCCCGAGCCCCAGTAGGGCGAGCCGATCGCGAAGCCCCACTCGCCGCTCGCAAAGCCGGCTTCGATCTGCCGCAGCTGGAAGATGCCGATCGCCGTGTTGGTGCCCTGCGGCACGACGGCGAAGCAGACGAAGCGGCCCGCGGCGCGTTCGCGCTGCGCCCACAGGATGAAGCGCTCGAAACCCTCGACCGAGCTCGGTGGCGGCGAAATGAACCGCGACACTTCCTCCGTGGTCAGCATCGAGAACAGCGACGGCGCATCTGCGATCTCGAGCTCGCGCAGGGTCACGCGCGATCCCGTCAGCACCGGCACGCGCTCCCGCCAGTCGCTGGAGACGGTTTCCACCTTGTGCGCCTCTGCCGCACGCGCGGGCGACGGCGCGAGTGGCGCACGATGCATGTCGGGAAGGTAAGAAATCTTCTCCATTACTTGCCTCCCTTCGCAGAAGCCGGCACCACGGCGAGGTTGCCCCACACGATGTTGTCGTCGAGGTTGCCCCAGACGATATTTTCGTCCACGAGATTGCCCCACACGATGTTGTCGTTGGCGAAGTAGACGTTGTTAGGGTCCTTCACCGTAACCAGGTTCTCGCCCCAGACGATGTTGTTGCCCCAGACAATGTTCTCGCCCCAGACAATGTTGTTGCCCCAGACGATGTTATTGCCCCAGACGATGTTGTTGCCCCACACGATGTTGTCGTTGCGGAGGCCGTCGCCCCAGACGATGTTGTTGCCCCAGACAATGTTGTCGCCCCACACGATGTTGTTGCCCCACACGCTGTTGAGGCCCCAAATCGGGAGGTTGTAATAGAGCGACTCGCCCCACACGATGTTGTCGCCCCACACGATGTTGCCGGCCCACGTGTAAGTCTGGCCGCCAATCGTCGTCTTCGGCTGAATCGAAACCCACTGGCGCTCGAGGTTGGTGACGTTCGTCCTGATCCTGCTGACCAGCTTGATGCCGCCGCGGGCGTTGATGTCGCCGGTGCCCTGGCGCAGCGCGCTGTAGGTGTCGCCGGCGTCGTCTTGCATCGGGATGGCGGTGAATTGCAGGACACCCTTCGCGAGGTTCGGCGTGAGCGCCGGCATCGCCTGCTTGAGCAGAGCGACCACGCCGGTCGTGACGCCCGCGGCCATGCTGGTGCCGGACAGTTGCAGGAACTTCTCGCCCGAGTCGCCTCTCTTCATGAGCTTCGGGTAGCCCTTGACGAGCGCGCTGGCCGGGGCCGACACCGAAACCAGCATGTGCCCCGGCGCAACGACATCGGGCTTGACGAGACCGTCGTACCACGTCGGGCCGCTCGAGCTGTAGACCGTCATGCGGTCGTCGTCGCGCGTAATCGTGTCGTCGTGATCGGCGGCGCCGACCGTAATCGCCGAGGGCGCGTTGCCGGGCGAGGTGATGCCGGCAAATCCCAGGTTGCCCTGATCGTCGATGCCGTGGTTGCCGGCAGAGGTCACGACGATGATGCCCGCCTTCGTCGCCCGCTCCACGGCCTGCACGAGCGGATCGCTCGCGGCCGGTTCGTAAATAGGATGGCCGAGCGACAGGTTGATGATGTCGATGCCGAGGAGAGTCTTGTTCGCAATCGCAAACTGAATCGCGCTGATGACGTCGCTGGTCTTGCCGCTGCCGTTCTTGTCGAGCACCTTCAGCCCGACGAACTGCACCGCCGGGGCGATGCCCTCGTATTGCACGTCACTGAAAGTTTGGAGGCCGCCGATCAGGCCCGCGACGTGCGTCCCATGACCGTAGTCGTCGAAGGGGGCTCGCCGCACGCCGCCCTGGGTGAAATCGTAAAACGCCTTGATTCGGTTGCCGAACGCCACCGCGGGATGAATGCCCGAGTCGATCAAGGCAACCGTGACGCCCTCGCCGCCGGTCGCATCCGGGCTGAGTCCCAGCGTGCCGAGCAAGGTGCTGGCCTTGGGGGTGCGAAGAACCGAAGGGGTTCTCTCCGACTTCACAGCGCTCGGCGACACCAGGATGTCGCCAGAGCAGCCGAGAGCGACGGCGTGCAGGCAGATGGCGTCGAGATCCGCAGAGGTCAGGTCGGCCGTGAGGGCGTTGATGCTCGGCAGCTCCGACTCGATCTGCTTGCCGCGTTGCGCCAGTAAATAGCGCACCCAGGCTTCGTAGCCCGGCTTGATCTTGATGATGGCCAGCTGCGACGGTCCGTTATTGCGGCCCTCGCGAAGCGAGCGATCGATCTTGTCTTGCGCCGAGGCGGACCCGGCAAAGCCAACGACCAGGCACAGCGTGGCCAGCGCAACAACGCGGCGGGGGGACTGAATCATTCGTGGAATCACAGAGCAATCAACGCGCCAACCTCATCCTCACGTGCAGAACGACGTGATAATAGCACTCTATATGACAATAACAACGTTTAAATACCTATAGCCGACGATTACTAATCTCAAAACTGTCCGCAGCATTCACCGATCTGAGCCCAAAAACTGATGTAAACAATGGTAAAACAATGGTTTAACAAGAATGTACGCATCGAGAAAATACAGAAAGGCTTGTGCCGTTAAGCGACACGATGGACAAGCCATTGCCGATAAGAGGGTTAGAGTCCGGTTTCAACCGACCCGGCGACGCGAATCGTTCTGTTTCGACACAAACGACAGACTTGGTAGTCCGTTAGAGGACGGGTATGAGATACCCGCCGCGAGTAGTAAGTTCCCACGCAAATCGTTTACAGGCCCCAGCGAACGAGAACTGACCCGACTGTAAAACCGGCCCCGACCGAGGTCAGCAGGACCAGGTGGCCCTTCTTCAGGCGGCCGCTCTCGACCGCGTCGTTCAGCGCGAGCGGGATGGTGGCGGCGGTCGTGTTGCCGAAGCGATCGATGTTGATCACGACCTTCTCCTCGGGCATGCCGATGCGTTCGGCCGCCGACATGATGATCCGCTTGTTGGCCTGGTGCGAAACGAACAGGTCCAGATCCTCGCCGGTGAGGTTGTTGCGCTTGAGGAGCCGCTCGCAGATTTCGCCCGTCTGCCTGACCGCGAACTTGAACACGGCCTGGCCGTCCTGCTTCACGTAATGCTGCCGCGCATCGACGGTCTCGTGCGAAGCGGGCAGCTTGCTGCCGCCCGCCGGCATGCAGAGCGCGGGGCCGCCGCCGCCGTCGATCATGTGATCGAAATCCAGGATGCCAATCTTGTCGTCGGCCGAGACCCCGAGCACCACCGCTCCGGCGCCGTCGCCGAAGAGCACGCACGTCGCACGATCGGTGTAGTCGATGATGCTCGACATCACGTCCGCGCCGATCACCAGCGCATACTTCGCGCCTCCGGTCGCCACGATCTGGCTGCCGACGGTGAGCGCGTAGGTGAACGCCGAGCACGCCGCCGAGAGGTCGAAGCCCCACGCCTTCCTGGCGCCAATCTTGTGCTGCACGAGGCACGCCGTGCTGGGGAACAGCATGTCGGGGGTGACCGTGCCGACGACGATCAGGTCGATGTCGTCCGGCGTCAGGCCGGCGCGCCTGATGGCTTCGCGTGCCGCCTCTGCCGCCAGGTCGCTGGTGGCCACCCCGGCGTCGACGATGTGCCGCTGGCGAATGCCGGTGCGCTGCAGGATCCACTCATCGGTGGTGTCCACCATCTTCTCGAGGTCGGCGTTGGTCAGCAGGCGCGGCGGCACGTAGGTCGCCAGGCTCTTGATCTCGACTCGACGGACGTTCAAAACAACCCCCTCCCGGGCGCGATGCGCCCGAAGTACTCGTAGGCACGGGCGGTCGCAATGCGGCCGCGTGGCGTGCGTTCCAGGAATCCCACCTGGATCAAGTACGGCTCGTACATGTCTTCGATGGCGTCGGCTTCTTCGCTGAGCGCCGCCGCCAGGCTGCCGACGCCGACCGGCCCGCCGCTGAATTTGTCGATGATGGTGAGCATCAGCCGCCGATCGCTGTCGTCGAAACCGAACTGATCGACGTCGAGCAGCGCCATCGCGGCCCGCGCCACTTCGACCGTGACGTGCCCGTCGGCGCGGACCTGCGCATAGTCGCGCACCCGGCGCAGCAGCCGGTTGACGATGCGCGGGGTGCCGCGGGAGCGGCCGGAAATCTCTGCCGCCGCGGCCTCGTCGATCGACACGCCGAGAATGCGCGCCGACCGCTTCACGATTTCCTCGATGTCGCGCGCCTCGTAGAAATCCAGCCGGTGCACGATGCCGAACCGCGCCCGCAGCGGCGAGGTCAGCAGCCCCGCCCGCGTCGTCGCTCCCACGAGGGTGAATGGCTCGACCGGCACCTTCACCGACCGCGCGCCGGGGCCCTGGCCGATCACGATGTCCAGCTCGAAGTCTTCCATGGCCGGGTAGAGGATCTCTTCGATCGCCGGCGACATCCGGTGGATCTCGTCGATGAAGAGCACCTCCCGCGGCTGCAGGTTCGAGAGAATGCCGGCGAGGTCGCCCGGCTTCTCGATCACCGGGCCCGCGGTGGTTCGAATCGGCACGCCCAGCTCATTGGCGATCACATACGCCAGCGTCGTCTTGCCAAGCCCTGGCGGTCCGTAGAGCAGGGTATGGTCGAGGTGATCGCCGCGCTGCCGTGCGGCGGTGATCGACACGTGCAGCTGCTCGCGGATGCGATCTTGCCCGATGTAGTCGTCCAGGCGTCGTGGCCGCAGCCCCGCTTCGTCCTGGGCGTCTTCGTCGACGCGCGACGGCGTCAGCAGGCGCGGGTCGCTATCCACGAGACAGGTCCTTCAGCGCCGACCGCAGGAGGTCTTCGAAACGCGCGTCACCGGATGCGGGCATCAACTTGTCGATCGCCTTGTCGATGGCTTGCCGATGGTAGCCGAGATTGACGAGCGCGGATGCGAGATCGTCGCGCAGCGCGTCGGCCGGCGACGCCGGCGTGCCGGCGGCTTCGATCGCCTTCGGCAGCCGATCCCGCAGCTCGACGCAGATCCGCTCCGCGGTTTTTTTCCCGACGCCCGGAATGGCGGTTAACCTCGCCAGGTCGTTGCGCTGGATGGCCCCCACCAGCTCGCGCGTCTCGATGCCCGAGAGCACCGCCAGCGCCAGTTTCGGACCGATGCCGCTCACCGCGATCAGCCGCTCGAACATCGCGAGCTCCAGCGGCGTCGCGAACCCGTAGAGGGCCAGCTGATCTTCCCGCACGTGGGTGTGAATGCGCAGCGCGATCTCGCTGCCCTCGTCGCCACAGGTATAGAACGTCGACAGCGGCACCAGCACGTCGTAACCGACACCGGCCACCTCAACGGTCACGCGATTGGGATGCTTCTCGAACACCCGTCCGCGCAAATGGGAAATCATCTCGCGGCTCGGGTCGTGGGCTTGTAGTGCCGCCAGCTGTTTGCGGCCTTGCTGCCTTTGCCCGTTGCCTTGGCTTGGTAGGGCACGCCTTTCGCCTTCGCATCGTAGGGCACCCCTTTTGCCTTCGTATTGTAGGGCACCCCTTTAGCCTTCGCATCGTAGGGCACCCCTTTAGGGGTGCCGCAGCCTTTAGGGGTGCCGCAGCCGTGATTCAAATGGCAAATGGCGACGGCAAGCGCATCCGCCGCGTCGTGCGGGCTCGGGACCTTGTCGAGGCCGAGCAGCAGCTTCACCATTTGCCCGACTTGTTGCTTCTCGGCCCGGCCGTACCCGACCACGGCGCGCTTGACCTCTGCGGGGGTGTACTCGACCACCAGCACGCCGGCTTCGATGGCCGCCAGCATCGCCACGCCGCGCGCGTGCCCGAGTTTCAGCGCGCTGCGCGCGTTGGCGGCGTAAAAAATGCTCTCGATGACGACGCACTCGGGCCGATGCTCGGTGATGAGCGCCGAGAGCTCGCGGTAAATGATGGACAACTGTTCGGCGAAGGTGATGCCGGCGCCCGCGCGGACCGCGCCGCACTGCACCAGCCGGTGGCGCCGGCCGTCGCTGTCGATGCAACCATAGCCGGTGCGATCGGAGCCGGGGTCGATGCCGAACACCCTCACGCCAGCGAGGCCTCGATCTCCTTCTCTTCGATGTCGAAGTTCGACCACACCTGCTTGACGTCTTCGTGGTCGTCGAGCGCGTCCATCAGCCGGATCATCTGGGTGGCGGGCGTGCCGGTGAGCTTGATGTAGTTCTGCGGCAGCATCGCGAGCTGCGCGCTGGCGGGCTCAACGCCGCCGCCCTTGATTGCTTCGCGCACCGCCTCGAACGCCGCCGGGTCGCTCAACACTTCCCAGTTCTCGCCTTCGTCCTGCACGTCGTCCGCCCCGGCCTCGAGCGCGAGGTTCAGCAGCTTCTCTTCGTCGGCCTTGGCCTTCTCGATGACGATCAGGCCCTTCTTGGCGAACATCCAGGCCACTGAGTTGGTCGCCCCGAGGTTGCCGCTGTGTTTCTCGAGCATGTGGCGCAGCTCGCCGACGGTGCGGTTCTTGTTGTCGGTGAGCGTTTCGATGATCAGCGCCGACCCCCCCGGGCCATAGGCCTCGTAGGTGATTTCGTCATAGATCACGCCGGGCAGCTCGCCGGTGCCGCGCAGAATCGCCTTCTTGATGTTGTCGGCCGGCATGTTCACTTCCTTGGCCGCGGCGATGATGCTCCGCAGCCGGGGATTCATGCCCGGGTCGCCGCCGCCGTTGCGTGCGGCGACGGTCAGTTCCTTGATCAGGCGCGTGAAAACCTTGCCGCGCTTGGCGTCGGCCGCACCTTTCTTGTGCTTGATCGTGTGCCACTTGGAATGGCCAGACATGCAGAACTCCTGAACTGTGGGGATAAACCCCGTGGGGACAAACCTAAGAACAGTTAACAGTTAACAGTTTCCAGTTTCCAGGGTGCTCTTCTTGTTAACTGGCAACTGGCAACTGGCAACTGAGACAAAACCTGGGTTTGTCCGGGATCAAACCCGGAAACGGTAAGTTTACCCCCGGCGGGCCAGGATGATCCACACCTCAGCTCGAAGATCCCAGGGGCCGCCCTGGTAATCGCCGAGCAAAGCGGCGACCTCGAGGCCGGCCTTTTCGAGCCGCCGCACCATTTGCGGCACCGTGACGGTGCGAAACGCGAGGCTGAACTTGTGCCGGACCGCCGCGCGGCCCCGGCCTTCGACGAATTCCTGTTCGAAACGGGTGATCTTCCGGACCCGATCCTGTTTGACGGATTCGATCAACGAGATGGGCTTGCCGCTCGGCCCCTTCTTGCCGCGCATGCTGACACGCTTGCTGTACTCGTCCCACGCCGGCAGGTCCGCCACCAGCTCGAGCCCGAACACGCCCTTGCGCGCGAGCACGCGCGCCACCGCTGCCAGGGTCTGCGTGAGATCGCGCTCGACCAGCAGCGACTGGAGGATGCCGTAGGGCGCCATGACCAGGGGAAACGTGCGGTCGGGGAATGGCAGGTGCCTGATGTCGCCGCGCACGAGCTTGACGCGCGAGCCGAGCCGCGCGCGGCGCACCCGGCGCCGGGCGCGATCGAGCATCGGCTCCGACCGATCGATGCCGACGACCGTGGCGCCGTTCTTCGCGACCGGCAGGGCAACACGCCCGGTCCCGCACCCGAGCTCGAGCACCGGGCCGTCGGCCTGCTGCGCCATCAGGCGCCAGAACTCGATGTCCCTCCGACCGACGGTCTGCGCATTCTCCCAGTCGTAGTAAGGGGCGTACTCATCCCACCCGTGCCAGCCTTCCATAAATGAGTTCAGAGTGCAGAGTTAAGAGTTATGTCCAAGGAAGCTCGACGGCGCCTCGGGCCTGTCGTTCCGCGAGATCCGGCAGACCTGAAACCAGTCTCAATACGTCGTCCGGCAGATCGCGGGCCGACCAGGTGCCCGAATCGACACAGGCGACTCGCACGAAGCCCTCGGCCAACAGGTGTCCGGTTTCCTCGTCGCGGATCTCGAACGCATGATGCAATCGCCGCGGATTCTCGACGGTCGTGCTGATGCCGACACGAACAACTTGCCCCGCTCTCGCCGGCGCACGAAACTTCGAGTGCACCTCGACGCGCGGCATGCCGAAGGAATGCGAATCGAGCAGCGACTGCCGCGATCGTCCGAGCGACGCAAAGAGTTCCTCCTCCGCGTCTTCGAACCATCTGAGAAAGTTGGGAAACCATACGACGCCCGCCGCGTCCGTATCGGACCAATGAACCTTCTTGCGAATCTGAAAGAAGCTCGCCACAAGGGTGAGTATAGCGGACGGGTCAGAGGTCAGAGTTAGGAGTTAAGAGTTAAGAGTTAAGAGTTAAGAGTTAAGAATTCAGACCAAGGAAGCAGCAGGAATTGCCCTGTCGATCGGCTCGTGACGTGGCTAATTCTGCCAGTCGGCGATTCCGAACACGCGGCTTTTCGAAGCAAACGCGGTGGAATCGGTCTTGCTCTTCTCTCGGTCATGTCACACCGGGAGCCATCACCCAATCGCGCGCGGACGGTCGCGCTTCAAAAGCGATCGTTCGCACTGACCTGCGCAATCATCTGCGCATATCCAAAACCCAAGCCGCTCGATGACCCCAGCCGGGATATTTGGCGACAACTTGTTCGGGCAGCAAGTTCGAGCACTTTCAATTTAGAGGAGGCGGACGCCGCGTCGAGCGACAAGGACTTCCTCGCCAAGATGCGCATCTCGCTTCGCGAGGCGAAGGAGGCCCATGTCGCGATCAGGTTAATCGTGCACTGCAAGCTGGTGGCGCATGGCGAGGTCGTCAGGTTTCAAGACGAGGCGAACCAGCTGGCCTCGATCTTTGCAACGATCGTAAAGAACAAAGCAGAGAACATGCGAACCGGTTCTTAACTCTTAACTCTTAACTCTTAACTAGTCAGAAACTGCGAGCCTCAATCTGACACTGCGAGCTCACCCGGTACAATCGGCCGTGTGCGAGGTAACAGTCCCTGTCTGGCGAGGTTGCCGACCAGCACGAGGATGCCGATGAACACGGCGAGTTTCACCGAGTCGTAGGCCGTCGACCGAGGGAGAATCTTCCACATCAGGAAGACGACCGATTGCGCGGCGGTCACGGCCCATACCGATCCGTAAAAGTAGCGCCGCTCGTGTCCTTCGCCCGCGGTCGATGCCTTCACACGCGGCAAGTATCCCAGCGCGCCCAACAGCCACATCGTTCCGGCGAGCGGAAAATAGAAGTACTCGTACATCTGCTTGAGCCGCCATTCGCCCGTGCCCACGGCGTACGCAAGGCCCGCGATGTTCAGCACCGCGAATGCCACGACCTCGCCCCACGCTGTCGTGTAGCAGATGCGGCGATAGAGCGGGTTCGGGCGATCTTCGGTGAAGCGAATAATGTACGGCGCCGGTTCGCACCCCGGCAGCTTGCCCAGCAAGCCGGCGATGCCCGTGCCCGCCAGTACGACGGCGAGCCAGATCAGCAGCCGGCTGTCGAAGCCCCGTTCGAACAGGTCGAAGGTCAAAGGCCCGGGCGCGATGAAGAACACGAAGATCCAAATCGGCCAGTGGTTGAAGCGGTAATGCAGTTTGTTGCGGACGCGGATCGTCCGCTCGGTATCCAACTCGACACGAAGGGCCACTGCGAAAGATTATAGTTTGCGCATGCGATGGATCGTCGTGGCGCTGCTCGCAGCATCTGCGTGCGCGCCCCCGCCCCCCGCCGACCTGTCGGCCGGAGCTTCAGCGAAGGTGGAAGCGGGCGTCGGCCGCGAAGGCGGGCCCAGGTCTCTCGACGAGTTCAAGACCGCCGTCCAGGCGGTGCTGAGCGAGACCGGCGTGCCCGGCGCCGGCATCGCCCTCGTGCGGCTGTCGGGCGTCGAATGGGCCGGCGGCATCGGGCTGGCCGATCGCGACGGCGGCACACCCGTCACCGCCGATACGCACTTCCGCGCCGGCTCCATCAGCAAGACGCTCATCGCGATGGCGCTGGTGCAGTTATCGGAAACGACCGACCTCGATCTCGATTCCCCGGTTTCTGAAGTCGCGCCGGAAGTCGACATCGTGAATCCGTGGGAACATACCGACCCGGTCCGCCTGATCCATCTGCTTCAGCACACCGCGGGTTTCGACGACATGCACTTCAACGAGATGTACAACCTCTCGGACCCTCCGGACCTGCCGCTGGTCGAGGTGCTGCGGATCAACCCGCGCTCGCGCGAGGTCAGGTGGCGGCCCGGAACGCGGGTGTCGTACTCCAATCCGGGTTTCGCGGTCGCGGGGTACGCCATCGAGTTCCTGACCGGCGAGAAGTACGAAGACGTAATCGCCGGGAAAATCTTCAAGCCCGCCGGCATGACGTCGAGCAGTTTCGTGCTGACACCTGACGACGAGACGCTGCTCGCGAAGGGTTATCGCGATCGCACCGGCCCCGCCGTCCCGTATTCGCAGATTTATCTGCGGCCGTCAGGAAATTTCCACACCTCGCCGGCCGACATGGGCCGGTTCGTGCATCTGCTGCTGAACTGGGGCGAAACGAGCGATCGGCTCGTCGTCGATCCGGAATATCTCAGCAACATGGAGCACCCGCGTACCTCGCTGGCCTCAGACGCGGGCCTGAGGACCGGATACGGCTCCGGCATCGCCAGCGTGCCCGCCGGTCCCTATCCCTTTCTTGGCCACAACGGCGGCATTGACGGCTTCAGCTCGCAGTACGCCTATTCGACAGCGCGCGACGTCGGTTATGTGGTGTTGCTCAACTCCACGCACTCGCCGGAGGCGATGCGCCGAATCCAGTCGCTTGCGGTTCAATACTTGAAGGCGGACGTCGAGCCGCCCGCGAAACCGCAGGTGCTCGTCCCGGCGGCGGTACTCGGCAAGTACGAGGGGTATTACCACGACGCCAACCCGCGCAACCAGGCGTTCGCCTGCGTGCAGTGGCTGCTGTCAGGCCGATCGATCTCGCTCGAGGGCAAGTCGCTGTACGCCGAGCCGGTCTTCGGCCGCCGCGCCCGGCTCTACCCGGTCAGCGAAACGCTGTTCCGCACCGAGGACGATGTCGAAGCGACGCGGGTGTTTACGACCGACGAGGCCGGCACCATGATCTTCACTGGCGGATTCGCATACGCCGAGCGGGTGCCGCGGTGGCGGGTGGAGGTGGTGCGATGGCCGGTGATGTTCTCCTTCGTCCTGGCGGCCACCCCGCTCGCAATGGTGATCCCGTGGCTCGTGCGCGTTCGACGCGCAGCGCCATCGGGGTTCTGGTGGTTGAAGACCGCCCTGC
The DNA here is from genome assembly GCA_031429375.1 of Acidobacteriota bacterium. Taxonomy (GTDB): domain Bacteria; phylum Acidobacteriota; class Vicinamibacteria; order Vicinamibacterales; family UBA2999; genus 12-FULL-67-14b. The sequence continues at coordinate 20,571 of JANOZI010001012.1, forward strand.
TGCTCTGCGCTGTCGCGGTGGCGCTGCCGACCATTGGGGTGATAAAGGTCCGCGACATCGAGCTCGGGGGACGGAATCTCTGGACAGGCGCGATGTTTATGGGCAGCGTGCTGTTGCCGGCGTCTGCACTGCTCGGGGTGTTCTTTACGATCCAAGCCTGGCAAGACGACGCCGGCCCGTGGCTGCGCACCTACGCTCTCGCCGTTTCCGTCGCGACGCTGCTGCTGTCGGTCTACCTGTGGTCGTGGGGCATGCTTGCCTTCCGCCCTTGGGCCTACTAGCACCTCCGACAGTTAACAGTTTCCAGTTAACAGTTAACAGTTTTAAGAGAAGGGCGGTCCCAAATTGCGGGGCCGGCCTTTCTTGTTAACTGGCAACTGGCAACTGTTCACTGTCCTAGGCGACGTGAATCTTCGGCCGGTATTTCATGGTTGCGTAGCCGACAATCAAACCGACGATGGAGCCAGGTAACACGATCTCCCACAGATACGGGCTGCCGATCGTCACCAGGTAGGCGAGAAACGCTCCGACGGCGACGCCCACTGCGACGCCAATCGCGAGCGATTGAGTGCGTCGCGCCACAAGGCCGATGATCAAGCCGGCGATCACGCCCTTGAATGTCG
>JANOZI010001013.1:0-1951 GCA_031429375.1 Acidobacteriota bacterium
GGCGGCCGCGGCGGCGGGCGACTCGGCGAGGCGCGGGCCGGCGCCGCTCGTGCGGCATGCGCTCGGTTCGTTCACCGATGCGTTCTGGATCCGGCAACGCGACGTCGCCGACATCGACGCGATCGACGACCTGCGCCACGGCTGGCGCCAGTTACGGCAGCACGCCGGCTTTGCCATCACGGCGGTCGGCATCCTGGCGCTCAGCATGGCGGCGTCGGTCACCGCGTTCAGCGTAGTGTCGCAGATCCTGCTGCGGCCACTTCCCTATCCCGATCCCGATCGCATCGTCACCGTCTGGGAGCGCCAGATCGCCACGCCGGGCAAGCTCGACGTGGCGCCGGGAAACTTCATCGACTGGCGGGCGCGGGCCACGAGCTTCGTGCAGCTGGCGGCGGCCGACCCGTACAGCTACGACTACACCGGCGGCGACCGCCCGGAGGCGTTGAAGGCCTTGAACGTCACCGAGGGGTTCTTCGATGTCTTCGCGGTGCAGCCGCTGGCCGGCCGGTTCTTCAGGCCCGACGAGCATAAGAAGGGCAACCACCAGGTGGTGGTGCTGACCGCTGCGCTGTGGCGCGGCCGCTTCGGCGCCGACCCGAACATCATCGGGCGGGCGATCGCGATCGACTCGCTGCCGTATGTCGTGGTCGGCGTCGCGCCGGATGATTTCCAACCGCACCTGCTCGAGGATGCGCCGGGCGACCGCCAGATCTTCGCGGCGAAAGTGATCGAGGAATACGAGCCGCGCATCAGGGTGAGCGGCTACTGGAACGTGATTGGCCGCCTCAAGGACGGCGTCTCGATCGAACAGGCGCAGGCGGAAATGGCTGCGCTGTCGACCGTGATCGAAGGCGAAAACCCTCGATCGAACAAGGGCGTGCGGGCGTCGGTCGAAACGCTGCGCGATCACCTGGTCGGCGACGTCCGGCCCGCCGTGGCGCTGTTTGCCGCGGCGGTGTTCGGCGTGCTGTTGATTGCGTGCGTGAACGTGACCAACCTGTTGCTGGCGCGCGGCGCGGCGCGGCAACAGGAATTGGCGGTGCGGACCGCGCTCGGCGCCAATCGCTGGCGATTGGTCGGGCAGCTGCTGGTCGAAACATTGCTGCTGGCATCGGTCGCATCGCTGGCGGCGCTGGTGCTCGCACAGGCGGCGATGCGCGGGCTGTCGGCGTGGGGACCACCCGAGGTGTTGTGGATCAACACGCTGCACGTCGACGGCGCCGCACTGCTGTTTGCGGCGGCACTGGCCGCTGCAGTTGCCGTGGCCGCGGGACTTGTGCCGGCCATCCGGTTGTCGGGCACCGGCCTCCAGGGAGCGGGCCAGCGGACCACGACCGGCGATCGCGCGCAGCGGCGCCTCCGCTCCGGGCTTGTTGCCGCGGAAGTGGCGCTCGCGCTGATGCTCGTGTCGGGCACCGGCCTGCTGATCAAGAGCTTCGTGAACCTTCTGAACGTCGATACCGGCTTCCGCAAAGACGGCGTGATGGTGCTGCAGATGTTCACGTGGGATCGCCATCCGACTCCTGCCGCGCTGCGGTCGTTCCACGATCGCATGGTGGCGAAAATCGAAGCCCTTCCGGGCGTCGAGGCGGTCGGCGCGGTGCAGGCGATGCCGTTCATCGAATCCAACGTCGACATCCGCAGCGCGGTGCGGCTGCTGGATCAACCGGCGCCGGCGCCCGGCGACGAAGTCCGCAGCTCGATCAACATCGTGACGCCGCACTACTTTTCGGTGATGGGCGTGCGTTTGATCAGCGGCCGCCTGCTCGAGGCGCGCGACGGTCCCGAGGCCCCGCGCGTCGTCCTGATCAGCGAGGCCTTCGCGGAGCGCTACCTGCGCGGGCTCGACCCGTTGGGACAGCGCGTCGAGTACCGCAGCTCCGGCAGAGTCGCGCAGGCGCAGGTCGTCGGGGTCGTCGGCGCGCTACGCCACGAGCGGCTGGATGAAGCG
>JANOZI010001014.1:0-1536 GCA_031429375.1 Acidobacteriota bacterium
CGCGTGACCAAGTCGATCAAACTGCGAGGCGTGGATATCGAGCTGATCGGCGAAGCGTTCAACCTGACGAACGAGAAGTACTGGACGACTTTCACGGGGGATCAGCGGGCCGTGACCTTTGGCAAGCCGACCGGCGGCGAGATCACCAGGCAGGTGCAGCTGGGCCTGCGCATCGACTTCTAACGGCTTCGAGTAGAGGTGGGTCTTGAGACCCGCCTCTACAGCTTCACATTCTCGCTTGCAGCTCGCTGTCGACGGCGGCCAGGAACTCTTCGGTCGTGAGATAGGAATGATCGGGGCGAATCAGGATCGCCAGGTCCTTCGTCATGCGGCCCGACTCGACCACATCCACGCAGACCTTCTCGAGTTTCTCGGCAAAGGCGACCACGTCGGGGGTGCCGTCGAAGCGGCCGCGGTACTGCAGGCCGCGCGTCCACGCATAGATCGACGCGATCGGATTGGTGGAGGTCGGCTTGCCTTGCTGATGCATGCGGTAGTGCCGCGTCACGGTGCCATGCGCCGCTTCCGCTTCCACCGTCTTGCCGTCGGGCGACATCAGCACCGACGTCATCAGGCCGAGCGAGCCGTAGCCCTGCGCCACCGTGTCGGACTGGACGTCGCCGTCGTAGTTCTTGCACGCCCACAGGTAGCCGCCGGTCCATTTCAGGTTCGACGCCACCAAGTCGTCGATCAGTCGATGCTCGTAGGTCAGCCCCTTGCCGTCGAACTGCGTCTTGAACTCGGCGTTGAAGACCCGCTCGAAGGTGTTCTTGAAGGTGCCGTCGTAGATCTTGAGGATGGTGTTCTTCGACGACAGGTAGACCGGGTAGTTGCGGCCGAGCGCGTAGGTGAAGCAGGCGCGGGCGAAGCCCTCGATCGACGAATCGAGGTTGAACATGCCCATCGCAATGCCACTCGTCTTGGTCTTGATCACTTCGCGGGCGATCGGCTCGCCGCCGCCCTCGGGCGTCCAGCTGATCGTGATGGTGCCGGCGCCGGGGAACGTGAAGTCCTGCGCGCGGTACTGATCGCCGAAGCCGTGGCGGGCCACGACCACCGGCTTGTCCCAGTGCGGCACCAGGCGCGGCACGTTCTTGCAGATGATCGGCTCGCGGAAGATGGTCCCGTCCAGGATGTTGCGGATCGTGCCGTTCGGCGACTTCCACATCTGCTTGAGGCCGAATTCCTTGACGCGCCCTTCGTCGGGCGTAATGGTGGCGCACTTGACGGCCACGCCGTGCTGCCGCGTGGCGTTGGCGGCGTCAATGGTGATCTGATCGTTGGTGTCGTCGCGGGCTTCGACGCCGAGGTCGAAGTATTTCAAGTCGATCTCGAGATACGGCAGGATCAGCTGCTCGCGGATCTTGTGCCAGATGATGCGCGTCATCTCGTCGCCATCCATCTCGACAACGGGGGTCTTGACCTTGATCTTCGCCACTCGTTGCACTCCTTCGCGGTTGCGCTAAACCGTTAATTGTAGCGCGGACGGCACCCCTGAAGGGGTGCCCTACGTTTCGAGAGCGCCGCTCGTCGGGC
>JANOZI010001015.1:0-3841 GCA_031429375.1 Acidobacteriota bacterium
GCGTAGATGATGCCGACGTCGTTGGCGATGTTGCCGCTGTCGCCGGTCTTGTGCGCAACGGGAACACCGATGAAATGTGGAAGACGACGAGAGCCGGCCAGCTGCCGCCTCAGGAACAGCCGCATCGTCGCGCAACTCGCCGGCGACGCAATCGCCCCGCGCTCGATCGCTTCGAGCATGCGGCCGATCTCCTGCGCGGTGATGTCGCCGAGCCAGTAGTTACGGTCCTCGACCATCAACTTCCGCTGGTTCTCGGCATGCGTCCGGCGGTTGGCCGGATTCCGAACCACATCGAGCCACGCGGTGCGCGCGCCGGTAAAGAGGGGACGATACAGTTCGAACACGGGATTGTCCGACATCGCATACTGAAGGCCCGTCGTTTCCTCCGCGGTGAGCCCCGCCAGGCGCGGGTCGAGCCGCGCCAGCAGCTTGCGCCGGTATTCGTGGCCGCGATTCAGCATGCGCATGCGGTAGCCCGATCGCGCCAGCCAGGCGTTCAACTCACCGACGCCCCCGACTCTCGTCGTGATCTGGTCGGTGGCCGTGTTGTCGCTGGTGATGATCATCTGCTGGATGAGATCGCGGACGGTCGGCGCGAGACCCAGGTCGGCATACTGAAACACGCCGGTGCCGTCGCGCAGGTCCGCGCGCGTCAACGTGACGCGCGCGTCGAGATCCAACTTGCCCTCCTCGGCGAGCTGGAAGGCGCGGACCATGATCGGCACCTTGATGACACTTTGACTGTTGAACGATTCGCCGGCGCGCACCGCGGCCTCTTCGCCGGTCGTGAGATGTTTCACGTAGATGCTGGTTCTGGCGGGAAAACGGTCGAGCTCTGCCTCGAGCGCCAGGGTCAGCGCCGTCTTCGTCGTTTGGGCATCGCTGCGCGCGATCCACACGCTCAAAAGGACCGCGACACAGAGATGTAGTCGTCGCATTGGCAAGACACCTCAGAATGGGACCGGCGGTCCGGCCGGGAGGGCACTTTGGCTGGGGACACAATTCCCCGACGCGTAGTGCCCTCCCGAGAAGAAGTGCGACTAAAACTTCACGAGCGCGGTCACCTGGGCGGCGCGCGCCGCTTGCTGATTGCGCAGTTGCAGGAAGTTCGGGTTGAACTTCTCGTTGGCGCCGCTGTAGTTGTACTGGCTGTAGTTGCCGCCATTCATCGCGTTGAAGATCGCCACGCCCAGCACCGCCTCACGGCCTCGACCGAGTCCGATGGACTTGTTGAAGTTCAGGCCCAGCGTCTTGATCGCCGGCGCCTGTTCCTGGCCTTCGCCGCGGGTCGGATTCACGAACCGCATCCTGGTAGACAGCGGATTCGTCTGGCCGTTCGACGTGCGACCCGGACCGAACGCGGCCAGTTGCGGGCTGTCGGCGGGCAGCAGGTCCACAATCGGGCCTGACCATGGACCGGCGAGAATCGTATAGCTCGCCGACACATTGACGCCCCACGGCGCCTGGTATGACCCGCCGAAACGCATCGAATACTTCTGCCAGGTTGGACCGTAGGTGTGAACGGTGGTCCCCGTGGCGATCGGCAGGCTGTTCTCCTCGTTGTTGCCGCGCGGCATGTAGAGCAGCGTATCGCTCGCGAAGGCCCCCGGCTGAATGAACCTCGCCGGGTCGGTGGGATTCCACGTGCCGCCGAAGTGCTGCCACTGTCGATTGAGACCCACCAGCGCCTGGAAATGCTGCGACAGGTTCTTCGCCAGCGTCATTTCGATCGCCCGGTACTCGAGCGTGCTCCACGAGTTGTTCTGCTGCTGGAAGATGATGCCTCGCGTGGGATCGATCGCGCCGAAGCCGCCGAACGGCTGGTTCGGTCCGCTCGGATAGATGCCGTTGACGTCCACGCGCGCCCACATGTCCTGGTAGCTGCGGCTGATGCCGGCGATGTCGAAGCTGATCTGACCCGGGAACTGCTTGCGGAAGCCGAGGATGAACTCATCGACATACGGCTGATGCAGGTCCTTCGCAAACTCGTAATCGGCGATCGACGCCGTGCGTGGGGCCGTCGGGATGACGATCTCGAACCGGCCGTCGCCATCGGCGTCGTACTCGTTACGCTCCCCCGCAGCTTCGTTGGCCCCGAAGGTCGTGATCGCGTCGCGGCCCATCACCTGTTCGTGCACGCGCACATAGCTGCCCCGCAGCACGTTGCGCGAATCCTTGGTGAGCAGGTACGAGAAGCCAAAACGCGGACCGATCGAGGTGCTGTTCTGCCGCTGAATGTTGAAGATTCTGTCGTTGCGGGTCACGAAGTCGGCCCGAACACCGAGGTTGAGCGTCAGCCGGTTACCGGGATGCCACGTGTCCTGCACATAGATGCCGATGTCCCGATCGCGCGCCGCGCGGGTGGTCAGCGACACTGGCGTGTTGTAGCGGCGATGGAACGGCACGGTGCCGCCGGCAATGTTGCCCGGCGTGCGCAGGCGCTGCTCCTCGAGGACGAACCCGCCGTTGACGTATTCGGTCTGCTGGTCATAGGTGTTTCGCGGGGCGGCAAAGAAGCCGGTCTGGAACTGATGGCTGCCGGCCCAGCCGTCCCTGTAGTAGGTCAGGTCGCCGCGCACCACGATCTGTGACGCCGGCTGGAAACTGTACGACTGCAGGTTGCCGCCCTCCAGGAGGCGGCCCGAGCCCTGAACCGTGGTGCCCTGCACGTTGGCCGAGTCATGGATGATGATCTGCGGCCCGGTCAGGCCGAGCCCCGCGAAGGTTGACGCATCCGACCCGCCCTTGCCGTTGTACGACGCCGTGAACGTGGTGGTCGTGCGCTGCCCCCACACCGAGGTGACCTTGCCGCTGTAGAGCGGACCACCCGTGGACTGCGCGGCAATCTCCTCGTAGTTGTACTCACGGTTTCCGGTCAGAAGCAGCCGGTCCTGCTGGAAAAAGCCCTGGATGTCATGCCGGCCGGCCCGGCCGCTGAACTTCAGGAACGGCTGCCAGCTCTCGCTGTCGTTGTTGAAGAGCACGGCGTTCGGCTTGAAGGCCTTGATTCGTTCGACCTCGATCGACGTCCGGCTGATGCCGGCGGCGGAGACCGCCCGACGCAGCGCGCCGAAGAACCACACCTTGTCCTTCATCACCGGCCCGCCCAGGGCGACGTCGAACTGCCGCACGTACGCCGTCGTCGGCGTGCCCCCGCTGCCAGGTTTGCACCCTGGCGCGGGCGAGCAGTTGTCGACGTTATTACCATTCCAGTCGAAGGGTTGGTACCCGATGGCGCCGCTGCCGCGGAATGTGTTGCCGCCGCTCTTAGTCACAATGTTCATCACCAACCCGACGCCCATTGGTGAGCTGGCGTCCACGCCGCCGGTTTTGACCTGGATGTCCTGCACCATGTCGGCGCCCATCGACACGTAGGTCAGTTGCGCGTCGTGATAGTTGGTGGCGATGGTGCCTTCCAGCTGAAGGACGTGGGCGAAGTGCTCGGTGCCGTGGCCGAAATACACCTGCCGCCCGCTGCCGTCGTCGAAGCCGCGCGAGATCACGCCCGGCGTCAGCTCGAGGAAGTCGCTATAGTTGCGGCGCGCCTGGATCGGCATGAGGCGCTGAAAATCGCCGTCAATGTTCAGCACGTTGCCGGGCTTGTCGACCTCGATCATCGGCGAGTCGCCGGTGACGGTCACGGTTTCCTGGACCGTGCTGAGCTGCATCGTGATATCAACGGCGAAGGTCGCGCCGACGCGGACCAGGATGCCCTCGCGACGGAACGTCGCGAACCCTGGTAATTCCGCCGTCAGCGTAAACGTCCCCGGAGGCAGGTTATTGAGCCGATATTCACCGCGTTCGTTGGTGACATCGCTTTGCGGCCGCAAGACGTCCGGGG
>JANOZI010001016.1:0-4375 GCA_031429375.1 Acidobacteriota bacterium
CCTAGATCCCAAAAACCCACCAATTTCCAAATCCACGTTGGAACCTTGATTACGACCAACTAGTGCACCCAGCCGTTACCCGTTAGAGTTCACCCGTGCCACCAGTCCGATTGTTCGTTGGAAATTTGCCCTATCAGGCGACGGAAGAGGACCTGCGTACGCACTTCGCACAGGTCGGCGATCCCACGCAGATTGTCCGTCCGCTCGACCGGGAAACCGGCCGCGCCCGCGGATTTGCCTTTGTCGAGTACGCCGAGCGCGCCCGTGCGGAAGAGGCGATCAAGAAGTTCGATGGCCAGCTGTTCATGGGCCGCCCGTTGGCCGTGAGCGAGGCCCGCGCCCGCGAGGATCGCGGTCCGGGAGGCCCGCCGCGGCCCGGCGGCTTCAGCGGTCCGCCGCGACCCGGCGGGTTCAGCGGAGGCGGCGGCTTCAGCGGTCCCCGCCCAGGTGGCGGTGGCTTCGGCGCCCCCCGGCCGGGCGGCTTCGGCGGCGACGCGCCGGCAGGCGGCTCGCGCGACCGCAACTTCGGTCCGCCGGCTCCGCCGAAAGACAAGAAGAAGCAGGCCTTCAAAAAGGAAGAAAAGCCCAAGGGCCCCATTCCGATGAAGTTCACGGGCCGGATGTACGACCTGGACGATTCGGATGAAGACGCGATCGACGTCACGCCCGATTTCATGAAGCCCGACGAGCCCGATCCGGATGCCGCGGTCGATCTAGCGGACATTCCCGACACGGCCCCGGCGGTCGACGATGGCGACGATGGCGGCGAGAAGGAGTAGCGGCAGCCTATGCTGAAACACGAGGACGTCATCCTCTTCAGCGGCGGCGCGCAGGGCGCCGAGGAGGCCTTCGGCGCGTGCGCCGAGAGCTTCGGCGTCGAAGAAGTCAACTTTTCGTTCGAAGGCCACAAACCGGTACGTACGCGCGGCCTGCGCGTGCTCAATCACGAAGAACTCGCGGCGGGTGAGGTCAGCCTGGCGTACGTGTCGAAGCTAATGAGCCGCCGCTACCCGGACACGCCGACCTTCCGGAAGATTCTCCAGAGCATCTGGTACCAGATCAACAGCGGCCAGGAGATTTACGTCATCGGCACGATTCAACCCGATCAGACCGTGCGTGGCGGCACTGGGTGGGGCGCTGAGTTCGCGAAGTTGTGCAATAAGCCGCTCTTCGTCTTCGACCAAGACAAGGCGGGCTGGTTCAGGTGGGACGGTGACAAGGCGGCGTGGCAAGCGCTGAAGGGCAGCGACGAGCCCCTCATTGAGCACATCCACTTCACGGGTACGGGGAGTCGCGTGCTCAGCGACGCCGCGAAAAAAGCCATCACGGCGCTGTTCAAGCGCTCCTTTTCATAGACGAGAACACGGAGGAGTACGGAGAACACGGAGGGACTCTCCGTGTCCTCCGTTCTTCTCCGCGTTCTCGGAAGGTTCGGGCCTAGAAGCGAATGCCGAACGCACCAAGGTAGGTTCGGCCACCTGTCAGTCCGGGGCGCGGCCGCGGATAGTTTGCGGTCGACGTGCCCTGCCCGAAGCGGACGCCCTTGACGAAACCGGTCGGCAGGCCGCTCGCGTCGAGCGCGCTCGCGGCATCAGCCGTGACCGTGGTATCCCAGCCGATCAACTTGTCGTTGTCGAACGCGTTGAGCAGCTCGAGCTTGACCCAGGGCTTCAGGGTTTTCCACACGGGCACCCGGTAGGTCACGGCAAGATCCACGAGACCGTAGCCCGCGAACTCTTGACTGCCCCGCTCGCCGAAGAACAGGGTCTGCGACCCGTTGGTGCCCGACCCGGGCAACCGCGCGTAGCCGGGGTTGTTCGCGCGCTGCACGGCGCTGAGCGGCACGCTGTTGGCCACGAGGCTGTAGGTGAGCGCGGAGTTGTAGCGCCAGATCGGCGCCATGTCGAACGCGCCGAACCGTCCGAGGTCGAGTTGATAGATCGACCACAGCCGCACCTTGTGCTGCTGGTAGTCGTCGAGGCGGCCCATCGGGAAGTTGCGGTTCTCGACGAGAATCTCGGGATAGTCGCCCAGCACCGAACCGATGCCCGGCTGGTTGGCGGCCTCGCCCTCGAAGTTGCCCTCGTTCTTCAGCTGCACCGTCCAGTGGCCGGCGACCGACCAGTTGGAGCGGAGGCGGTACTCCCCCTGCATCTCGATGGCCTGGTAATTGCGCGCGGCGTCGTTCGAGTTGCGGTAGTAAGTGTTGTCGAACGTGCCGAACACCACGCCGTTCTGCGCGACGGTCGTCTTGCCGCTCGCGCTCGCATCGTCGATGAACGATTCGACGAGGCCCGTGGCGCGACGCCACACGTAGGTTGCTCGCACGGCGCCGCTGCGAATTTCCTGGGCGGCCGAGACGGTGACCTCGCGCGTGAGCGGCGAGTGCAAGTCTTCGTCCAGGAAGATGTTGGCCGTCGGGAACGAGCCCGACACCACCGAATAGTTCGCGAGGTCGTAGGCCGGGGCAAAGTCGTAGCCCTGGCCGGCGGGACCGTTATACACGCTCGTCACCCGCGCCGGATTGGCCACGGTCGTATTGCGGCCGAAGACGCTCGAGGTGTATCGGCCGGCGTAGTGCGCGTATGATGCGCCGATCACCGTACGACCGTCGTCTCTGAGCTCGTATGCAGCGGCCACGCGCGGCACAAACGACTGCGCCGACACGGGTGTCGATTCGGCACCCGTGACGCCGCTCGAAGCGTGCTCGTAGCGCAGGCCGAGGTCCATCGTCAGACGTGCGGTGGGCGTCCAGCGATCCTGGAGGTAGAACGACGTCGTGGTGAGGTCGATCTCTGCGCCCCTGGTGGGAAGAGTGTTGCCGATCGACGTCGAGCCGGGAATCCAGACCGGCACCACGCGCCCGGTTGCGTCGGTCACCGGACGGCCCGCGGCCGTCGCGAAGTCGGTGTTGAAGATGTATCCGGTGGACGACTGCGAGTTGCCGCCGCGCAGCACCAGCGAGAACAGCTCGACGCCGCCCTTGACGTCGTGCGTGCCCCAGCCCGGACGCGAGCCGAAGTACGAGACGCTGCCGGTGAGCTGGTTGTTATCGCGATCTTCCGGATCGTTGCGGTCGAAGTAGGGCGCGCCGAAATGCAGGCCACCCGGTGACACCCGCCCGATCGTCAGGAACGGCGAGTCCTGCAAACGAGTGCTGGTGTTGCCGAAGCGCGGATGGTTCGCCTTCTGTGAGTACTGCGCCGTAGCGAAGAACCGGCTGGACAGCACGCCGTTCCAGTTGGCCACGAACAGATGCCCGGGGGTGTTCTGCAGGTCGCTGGCGGTCGGATCGATCGTGATCGGCAGAGACGGCCGCAGGCTCACCTGCCGGCGATCCAGATACTGCAGCTGCACGGTCTGGTTGACGCGGGGCGTCGCGGTGACCTTCAGGTCCCAGCGGTCCTGATCGTCGGTCTGCTGAAACGCGGCCGCCGTCTGCGGCAGGCTCAGGCTGGTCTGGCTCGACTGCGAGCGGCCGGCGAAGAAGAACCACACGCGGTCGCGCACGAGCGGTCCGCCCAGCGTGCCCTCGTAGTAACGGTCCATCTTGCTCTTCCGCTTCGTGCCGGCAGCTTTTTCAAATGGCGTCTCGTCGGTCCACGCCGCATTCGACATGTTGCTGCGCAGGCTGCCCGAAAACAGGTTGCCGCCGCGCTTGGTCACGGCATTGACCACGCCGCCGGAGAAGCGTCCGTACTCCGCCGAGATGGCCGAGGTCAGCACTTGCGTTTCGTCGACGGCGTCCTCAATGTACAGGTCGTCGGCGCGCGCCAGAAGGTTGTCGCCGACGTCGACGCCGTCAATCAGGAACACGTTGTCGTACGCCGTGGCGCCCGAGATGGTCACCTGGTTCACGTTCGGCGTGTTGTTGGTCAACCCCGGCGCCAGTTCCGTCACGAGCGGAACCGTGCGGCCGGTGGGCAACGCGTCGATGTCGCTCGCCCGAAGGTTCACGCCGCCTGTCTTCTTGGTCAGCAGCGACGGCGCCGGCGCCGTCACGACCACCTCTTGAACCTGCGTCTCCAGACGCAGCATCGCGTCAAGCTGCTCGGTCGATCCGACGCCGACCCGCACCTGGCTGGTCAGCGCCTTGAAGCCGGGGAACTCGAAGGTAATGGTGTATGAGCCAGGCGCCAGACCGGCGATGCGATACGCGCCTGCCTGGTCGGCGGTCGTCTCGCGAGGCCCTTGCTGGACTGGGGATTCGGCCCGAACCGTTGCCGTGGGAAGCACCAGCCCGCCGGCGTCTCGAACGACGCCCGTGACTGAACCGGTTTGAACGCCTTGCGGCGCCGCCGTCTGACTGACACAGAGGAGGGCAAAAACGAATATCGTTGCGCCCGAAACATAACGCGCCATGGTTAAAACTCCT
>JANOZI010001017.1:0-2099 GCA_031429375.1 Acidobacteriota bacterium
CCGAAAGGAGAACGCGATGTCAGTTGCCAAGGTGTCCGAGCTCAGCGCGACCTCGACCAAGAGCTTCGAGGACGCAATCCAGCAGGGTCTAGCCAGGGCTGTAAAAACGTTGCGGAACGTCAAGGGAGCGTGGATCAAGGAGCAGCACGTGCGCTGCACCGACGGCCGCATCACCGAATATCGAGTGAGCATGATGGTGACGTTCGTGCTCGATGATTAATCGAATCGATCGCCAGTGGAGGAGGTGACACATGGGTATGAGAGAGACGTACGCGTACGCGATTCAGACCTCGAAGGGCAAATTCCACGGCAACGCCGAGGAGCGGGACGGCAAGCTGCACTTCAAGGGCACCGTCGCCACGGAGGCCGACAAGAATGAGATCTGGACCGCAATCAAGACCATTCCGACCTGGCAGAAGGACATCGTCGCGGACATCCAGGTGACTGGCGGGCCTGCGGCGGGCGCCGGCACGGCGGCGGCGGCCAAGACCTATACGGTGAAGGCCGGCGACACGCTCGGCGGGATTGCCAAGGATCATCTTGGCAGCGCTGGCGCGTACATGAAGATCTTCGAGCTGAACAAGGACCAGTTGACGGATCCCGACAAGATCAAGCCCGGGCAGGTCCTGCGTCTCCCGTAGGTTTACGGACTACGGGACTATTTCAACCCCCACGAAGTTCCATCGGTTGTCGGCCGGCGCCGTGCTGTTCAACTGGATGGTGGTTCCCGCGGACGGCACGGCCGTGTTCCCGCTCTGGACCCAGAAGGTCCTGGAGTTCGCCGTCGCGATCCACTGGTGCACCATCGCCTGACCTGGCCCAAGCGCGCGGGCGTCCGCGCGATCCGCGTCGTTGCCAACACCGTAGACGACCGAGTTCGGCGCCGTCGTGACGAGGGACACACTCGTCGCAGCGAGGTCGCCGCTGCCGCTAACCGCTGCGCCGATGCCCGACGCGTTGCGGAAGGCCACGACCGTGAGCGAGTGGGAATAGCCCGTGATGCCCAGGCTGCTTTGCACGGTGACGTTGGTGAGTTGCGCGGTCGCCCTCGCCTGCCACACCTCCGCCATGCCGCGGGTGTTGGCGCGCCTCACGAGCGTCCAGCTCAGCCCTGCGCCCGACACCGTCGCCGTTTGCAGTTTTGACGATGGTCCGTCCGAAGCGACGAACGCGACGAGCAGCTCGTTCGGAGCAGCCGTGCTGAACGGGGGCGTTGTCCGGGTGTTATCGCCATCCGAGAATACGACCGTGTCCACGGAGGGACCCACCACCACGGGCGTCGGTCCGGTAGAGATCAGGAGCGCGACGGCGCTCCCAGCGGTGACCGACGTCCCGCCGATCGGCGCCTGACTGATCACTGAACCCGCAGGCACTGTGGCACTCGAACTATTGGTGATGGTGCCGACCGTCAGCCCCGCACCGGTGAGCGCACTGGCCGCGGCCGCCTGCGTCTGGTTCACCACGGAAGGCACCACCACCGGCGGCGGTCCGGTGGACATCACGAGGGCAACCGCGCTCCCGGCGGCGACGGACGTTCCGGCGATCGTCGACTGTCTGATCACACTCCCGGACGGTACGGTGGCGCTCGCGCTAGTCGTGATGATCCCGACCGTCAGCCCCGCACCGGTGAGCGCGCTGGTCGCGGCCGTCTGCGTCTGGTTCACCACGGACGGCACGATCACCGGCGGCGGTCCCGTAGAGATCACGAGTGCGACGGCGCTCCCCGCGGCCACTGACGTCCCGCCGATCGGTGTTTGACTAATCACCGACCCGGACGCGACCGTCGCACTCGAATTATTGGTGATGGTCCCGACCGTGAGCCCCGCACCCGTGAGCGCGCTGGACGCGGCCGCCTGCGTCTGGTTCACCACGGACGGCACGATCACCGGCGGCGGGCCGGTGGAGATCACGAGGGCAACCGCGCTCCCGGCAGCCACCGATGTTCCGGCGATCGGCGTCTGACTAATGACAGAGCCGGAGGGTACTGTGGCGCTCGCGCTATTGGTGATCGTTCCGACGGTGAGCCCGGCGCCGGTAAGCGTACTGGTTGCGGCCGTCTGCGTCTGGTTCACCACGGACGGCACGATCACCGGCGGCGG
>JANOZI010001018.1:0-3821 GCA_031429375.1 Acidobacteriota bacterium
TCGAGCCGCGCGAAGGCGTACATCATCTGGAAGCCCTGGGTGAAAAATGCTTGCGCTTCTGCGTTCTTGGATGAAATCGGCCGCTTGAAGGGGCCGAGGCCGGTGGTGAAGAGGGGGATGGGCTCTCTGACGTATTTGGGAATCTCGCCGGGGGCATCGAGGTGACTCTCTTGAGCCCAGCTCGCGGACGAGCCGGCTATGAGACAACACAGACAGAGTGCAGCGAGGCGAAAAACACGAACGGTCATCGAATCCTCCAAGCGTCTGTATCTTACCCGCCTTCGCCCAAGGCTACGGCGAGGCAGGCTTAAACTATATGCCGTGAGCCACGAGGATTTCATGCGTCTTGCACTCGCCGAGGCCGCGCGTGCGCGCGATGCCGGCGAAGTGCCCGTCGGCGCCGTCGTTGTCTTCGACGGGCGCGTGATCGGCACCGGCTTCAACCATCCCATCACGGCCTCGGATCCGACGGCGCACGCCGAGATCGTGGCACTTCGCGCCGCCGCCCAGACCCTCGGCAATTACCGGCTCGCGGGCACCACGGTGTATGTGACGGTGGAGCCATGTTTGATGTGCGTGGGCGCGATGATCCACGCGCGGGTGGCGACCGTGGTCTACGGCGCCACCGAGCCGAGGGCCGGCGCGCTGGTCTCGATGACGCGGGCGCACGAGTTTGCCGGCCTCAATCACCGCCTCGAGGCGGTCGGCGGCGTGCTCGAAGACGAGTGCCGCGCGGTGATCCAGGAGTTTTTCAAGCTGCGACGCTGATCTGCGACCGTCAGACCCCTTTCTCGAATCTGCGATCCGGAATAAACCACATTGCCGCGACGCCCGCATAGATCGCGAGCGAGATCCACACGTTGACGAACGCCAGGGCAACTCCGGCGGCGTAGGCGACGAGCGGAATCTTGCCCTTCCAGTCGGTGCCGATCCGCGCCGCAAACTCCGAATCGCGGCCGTGGCTGGCGACGAGCGCGCGGACGAGCATGTAGTAGGCGATCGCTGACATCAGCAGCACCACGCCATAGATCGAGACCGGCAGCGGCGCAAAGTGGTTCTCGCCCATCCAGCCGGTCGTGAACGGCATCAGCGACAGCCAGAACAGCAGGTGCGCGTTGCTCCACAACACCGCGCCGGTGATGTGCTTCACCGCGTGGAGCATGTGATGGTGGTTGTTCCAATAGATGGCCACGATGACGAAGCTGAGCACGTAGCTGAGAAACACCGGCCACAGCGGCGCGATCGAATCGAGATATTCGCCGTGCGGCACCTTCAGCTCGAGCACCATGATGGTGATGATGATGGCGATCACGCCGTCACTGAACGCTTCCAGTCTGCCTTTGCCCATTCGGGCCGTAGTGTCTCACGATCACGTATCCGTCAGCCCACCCGAACGGTCAGGTCGATTCAAAAGGCTGGTGTGACGACGGGTTAATTGACTTCGTCGCCGTGTTGCCGGGCAGCTACCAAATAACCGTGGCGCTGCCGATGTTCGGATGATTCAGGGACGCGAGTGTCCGCGCTTCGCGCTCGAAGCGGGCGAGCCGCTCCGCGTCTTGCGCCAACTCTTCGGGCAGGACCTTGATCGCGACATCGCGTCCCAAATTCGTGTCGGTGGCGCGACGCCGGGCCGCCCATCGCAGTGGAGCTGGCCGGGGAAGACAGCGCGGCCGCCCGGCTCGCGCCTGGCGTGGGAGGCGGAGAGGGCGGAGATCATTTGAGCGCGGCATCCTTGCTGCCGCGCGGCAGTAATGCGCGCACCGCGAGCACCAGCTCCAACGGATCAATGGGCTTCACCAGGTGCATCTGGAACCCGCTGGCGAGTGCTGCGACGCGGTCTTGTGCGCGTGCGTACGCAGTGAGCGCCGCGGCAGGGGTGTTGCGCAACGGGCCCTGGATCTGCCTGACCGCGCGAATGAGTTGGAGGCCATCCATGCCAGGCATTCCAAGATCCGCGATGATGACGTCCGGCGAATGCGGTTCAAGTACTTGCAGTGCCCCCGGGCCGGAGTCGGCGGTGATCACGGTAGCGCCGGCGGAGACGCTCCGTCGCCAGTTCCTTGGCTAACGACAGGTCCGCGTCCGTGTACTCCCGGCCCGACTCAGCGCCGACGAAGGTGATGGTGCCAAACGCCTTGTTCTTGCGCCATCATCGGCACGCACATGTCCGAGGTCAGATTGAGTGCCGTGATGAGACGGCGATGCTCGTCGTCGCGGGCGGCGGCTTCCAACATGGCGGGTGGAATGCGAGCGACCAACACCGGTTTCCCGGTCCTGAGCACGTCATGCACCCCGCCGGCGGCATTGGGGTCCGGCGGGTAGTGCTCCTGCAGCGTCCGGGCGAGCTCGACCTTTGCCGGATCGATATGCGCGACCGCGAGCCTGCGAAGTGCACCGTCGTCATCGAGGATGTCGACCGCGCACCAGTCGGCAATGGTCGGCACGGCGAGGCGCGCCACCGACGCCAACGTCACTTGATAGTCAAGCGAGGCGCTCAAGACCGTGCTCGCCTCGGCCAGAAAGCTGGCGCGCTCGCGCGCGTGGTCGGCAGCTTCCCGGCCGCGTTGCTGTTCTTCATAGAGCTCCGCGGTGGTGAGTGATGCCGCCGCAAGGTTGGCCAGAGCGGTACCGACCTGCACTTCTGCCGGGGCATACGACGTCCGCGACCGCGAGTAGAAGACCAGCGTGCCTCTCCGCTCGCCTCGAATGAGGAGCGGGAACACGATCATCGACGCGATGCCTTCCCCGGCGTAGGCGTCTCGCATCTCGCTCACCATCGGCGCCGTGGCGACGTCTTCCACAATCAGGGGTTCTGCGAAGGGCACCGATCGCGGGGTGGGCTGGTCACCTGGAACCGTGATGACACGCGCGGCAAACTCCGGTGAAATGCCGAACGAACGGACCATGCGCCAGGCGCCGGTGGTGTCGGCCAGCCAGAGGGCATACCCATCGGAGGCAAACACGTCGCGTGCGATCGTGATCGTCGCCGACAGGACGGCATCGACGTTGGGCGACCCCAGCATCTGGGTCGAGGCCGCGAGCAGCTCGACTAACCGCCGCTCAGGACTCGCCGCCTCGCCCTCCGTTGCACGTGTGCTCATCTTGTCAGCGGGCGGATTGGCGTTGGGCCATCCTGGCCAAGGCCACTGTCAGCGCCAGGCCCCCGAGTGTCTTGACCAGCGCCGGCTGCTCTGCATAGTACTGGCTGACGCGATCCATGATCGATGGGTCTTTTTTCTCCGCTTCGGCGGCCACGACCTCGATTGAGCTGGCCGGGATTTGGTCGGCGATGTCCGGCGAGATCTGTGTCTTGCCGTTCTCAATCTCTTTGGCGGCGCGCGCGGCTCCATGCCTGGCAAGAATCTGCGAGACCAGCGCGGGTCCGAGCGATGCGATCAAGGCGCCAAGCACGTTGTTTTTCTGGGCTGATGGCGAGCGCCCGAACAGCTGCGACAGCATCTGGGGAAACGGTGCGGTGCGGGGTCATTTCATTTAACCAGTTCATCAGTTCCTCCACGGATGTGTCGCATCGGGCATTCCACATGCAAACGCACCGCCAGTCGGCGATAATCTCGGCCATGGCTTCAAAAGCACTGCTGGTCGCGGCCGCGTTCGTCTTCGTCACGGCGGCCGGCGCCCTCGCGCAAGACACCGCGCGAATGGAACAGGTCATTCAAAGCCACGTCTCCGCGGGCACCTTCATGGGCACGGTGCTGGTCGCGCGCGACGGCAAGGTCGTGCTCGACCAGGCCTACGGCATGGCCAACGTGGAACTGGACGTGCCGAATACGCCGGCCACCAAGTTCCGGCTCGGCTCGATC
>JANOZI010001019.1:0-4107 GCA_031429375.1 Acidobacteriota bacterium
GCGCAGGCCGCGCACCTTGGCAATCTCACCGGCAAGGCCGTCCCTGGCGGCTACGAGCGCCTCCCGAATCCGCCCGGCAACCGCTTCGACTGGGAGCGCTATCCGGCCCGCACCAGCGACCTCCTCCCTCACCTCATCCACGAGCATCAGCTCGGCTTTCACAATCTCGTCACCCTCGCCGTCTATCGCACCCGCGACGCCCTCGACGCCGGCCACGGCACCATCCGCGCGGAAGACGGCGAGGGTGACGAGGTTGTGAAAGCCGAGCTGGTGCTCGTGGAGGAGGTGCGGCAGCAGGTCGCTGGTGCGCACGGGATAGTGCGCCCAGTCGAAAAGCGAGCCGGGCGGATCGGGCAGCCGCCGGTAGCCGCCGGGCGCGGCTTCGCCCATGAGATTGCCGAGGTGGTCGCCGCGCTCGTGCGCGCCGGTGACGTGCCAGCCGCCGAGGCGGAGATTGAGCGGGATGGTGTGGCCGACCTGCTCACGACGGAAGCCGTCGAGGCTGGCACCCACTTGATTAACATTCCCGCGCAGGCAGGCTGCAATGTCGGCGAGGTTTACCTGGCCGGGACCCTGCTCAGGACGCGCGGCCCGCAGGTCGTGAAGGTCACGATTTCCCCGTCGTTCAAGGGCGACACCATCTTCGTCGACGTCGTCTGTAAGTAAAGACAGAGGTTCCTCACGGAGGTTCCTCACAAGGGTTCTTCACGGGGGTTCTTCATGGGGGTTCTTCACGGGGGTTCGTATAGAACCTTCGTGCGGAACCCTCGTCGGGAACCTTCGTACGGAACCTTTTGTGCAGAACCTAAGGCAGCACGCGTCCGGGTCTGTTTCCGGCCGGACGATCGCCCGCCCAAACCGGCGAGCCGTTCACGAACACCGTGTGAATGCCGCGCGCGCGAAGCCGCGGGCTTTCAAACGTCGACATGTCCAGCACCGTCGCGGGATCGAACAGCACGAGGTCGGCTTTCATCCCGACCTTGATCGTCCCGCGATCCTTCAAACCGAGACGTGCGGCCGGCAATGACGTCATTTTGCGGATCGCATCAGGCAGCGTGAGCCACTTCTCTTCCCGCACGAAGCGGCCGAGCACCCGGGGGAACGTCCCTGCGCCGCGCGGGTGGCTCACGCCGACGCCGCCATCGCTGGCGACCATGGCCCACGGCTGACGGTAGAACGTCTTCATGTCGTCTTCGGCCATGGTGTGCCCGATCACGCCGGCATCGCCGTCCTGCACGATCCGGATGTAGAGGTCGACCTCGCTGATGCCCTCGGCCTTCGCAATTTCGTCGAGGCGTTTGCCGACATAGGCGGGATATTTCGGCAGCCGCGTGATCTGGATGTTGCGTCCGCCGCCGACATCATCCAGCGCTTCTTTGACACTTGCGGGATCGGTCCACTGCTTATTCGGGACCAGCACCTTGAGATTCGAGCTCCACGCCAGGTACGGATAGACATCCGCCGTCACGTCCACGCCGCGCTTGCGCGCCGATTCGATCAAGCCGACGACCTCGTTGGCCTTGCCCCACACCCCCACAGTGCCGAGCTTGATGTGCGTGATCTGCACCGGCAGCCGGGCCTTTTCACCGATCGCAATCGCTTCACGAACCGCTTCGAGCGTGCGATCGGCTTCATCGCGGATGTGCGAGATGTAGAACCCGCGATGCCGCGCGGCGACGCGGGCGAGCGACACCATTTCTTCGGTCGACGCGTAGCTGCCGACTTCGTACTCGAGGCCCGACGACAGCCCGATGGCGCCGTCCCGCATTTCCTGGTCGACCAGCGCTTCCATGCGCGCGATCTCGGCCTTGGTCGCCGGGCGCTTGAAGTCTTCGCCCATCACCTGCCGGCGAATCGTGGCGTGGCCGACGAGCAGCGCCACGTTCAGCGTGGTTGGCGTCGCGCGCTTCCCTGCCAGGTAGTCACGCACCGGGAACGGCGAGCTGCCGTCCTGCCCCAGTAACACCGTGGTGATGCCCTGCGACACCTGGGTAATGGCTTCAGGATCGGTCTCGAGGCCGTCGGTCGAATGGTTGTGCGCGTCGATGAACCCGGGGGCGAGCACGAACCCCGTGCCGTCGATGATGCGATCGTCCGGGTGCGGCCTGACGGCTCCGACTTCGCTGATCGAATCGCCCTCGATGCGCACGTCGACGCGTCGCAGCAGTGCGCCGGTGCCGTCGGCCACTTCCGCACCTACGATCGTCCACGCCGGCGTGTCGCGAAGCTTGGGCATGAGGTGCCCGGCAATCGCGTTGACGATCCGCTCCGGCTGGGCCTGCTCGAGATTGGCGAGCGCGATGATGGTGATGTCGTCGCCGAGGTAGCGCGCAATGTACGTCTTGAAGCCCTGCCACGCGCCGCCGTGGCGGCGAACCTCTTGACCGCCGATGCGCTCGACGTCCCAGCCAAACCCGTACGGATGCCTGCGCCCGCTGTTCAGCCGCACTGGCTCGAACACGGCGCGCCAGCTTTCCGGCTTCAGCACAGATCCGGCGCGCAGCCCGCGGTCCCAGGCGATCAGGTCCCGCAGCGATAGGTACAACGATCCATCAGCCGTGGTGTTCAGCTGCGGCGCGACCCATTCCTGGTTCTGCAGCACGCCCTTGACCAACCGGTACCCCGCCGCCCGATGCGGCACGATATCCGCCTCGCTGATCACCCGCGCCGTCGTCATGCCCATCGGGCGAAACACCCGATCGCGCAGCAGGTCGCCGTAGAAAGTGCCCGACACCTTTCGCACGAGCGCGCCGAGCAGCACGTATCCCGTGTTGCTGTACTTCCATTGATCGCCGGGCGCAAATTCCAACGGCATCTCGTACGCGAGCTTCGCGAGCTCGTCTTCCGAATAGTCGTGGCGCAGATCGATCCGGCCTCCGGTGTAATCCGGCAGGCCCGACGTATGCGTCAGCAGATGGCGAATTGTGATCGATTGCCACGACGCAGGGCCATCCGGATAGAACTGCGACAACCGATCCGGCAAGGCGAGCTTGCCGTCTTCGACGAGCAGCATGACGACCGCCGCCGTGAATTGCTTGCCGAGCGATCCGGATTGGAAAATGGTGTCGGCGGTCACCGCAACGTCGTGCTCGACGTTGGCAAGACCGTAGCCCTGGGCCTTGACGATCTCGCCGCTGCGCACGACGGCGACCGCCACGCCGGGAATGCGTTGCGCGGCCTGCTCCTTCGCGACGATGGCGTCGATGGGATCGGCCTCCACCCCACCACGCGAAGTCCGCGTGGCGGGGGCCCCGGCCTGGCGGGCCTGGAGGCTTGCGAGGGCCAGTGCGATGAGCAGGAGCGCCGGTAGCAGTGGTTTCACGCCGGCGATGGTACAGGAAATCAGTGCACGATCAAGCCGACGAGTATCAAGCCGAACTTGATGGTCCCGGTGCCTGTGCCCGACTGTTTCACTTCGAACACGACGCCGTCATGGCCAGACTCGTTCTTGTAGCTCGAGAGCACGGCGCCCGGCGCGTCTTCGGGCGGGTCGAGGCTGAGCGACGCGGGATGCGAGGTGCCGATGATCTGTTTCGACAGCGCCACGGTGCCCTCGAAGCCGAGCCCCTTCGGATCGCGATCGACGGCGGCCGGGCTGAGCAGCAGAAACTCGCGAAACGGCGAGATGCCGAGATGGTCGCCGTTCTGCGGCTGCTGGCCGTAGCGCAGCGTGTAGACGCCCGGCTTGACCACCTTGCCGCGAATCTCCTTGAACGCGCCGGTCACGCGCACCGCGCCCACCAGCGTGCCACTCTCGACATTGCTCCAGCCGGGACCGGGGGCCGTGACGGTGACGCCGCTGGCCCACCAGACTTCGATCGTGGCGTCGGCCAGGGTCACCTTCGCGGCGCTTGTCTGTAATTGGGCTTTGACGGCTGGCGCCAATTCTTCCGGCGCCGCGGCCGCGGAGTTCAGAGTTGAGAGTTGAGAGTTAAGAGCAAAGACAACGATGGCCGCACAGAGATGCACTGTTCTTAACTCTTAACTCTTAACTCTGCACTCAGTACGTGAAGGTCCCCCAGAACGCGGACCTTTTGTCGGGAGCGCTCCACCGTGTGCCAAGGCCTTCGCCAAAAAACGCGTGGGTCTCGGCGACGCCCATCGACG